>JAQIBH010000160.1 GCA_027859205.1 Bacteroidales bacterium
CCAAGAAAAAATAATTTTTGAGAAAAACTTATTTTCTGGATAATCTTTGTTTTAACATGAAAACACTGGGATACAGCTATGTTTTCACTAATTATTCAAAAACTTTCGGATGCTAGTGAATTGAAATATAAGAAACATGCTTAATATTTGTTTCATTTTTTCTTATTATTTGGAATTTATAAATTCTGTTGATATGCTAGTTGTTGCTGTAGTATTTTTAGCTGAAGTTTCAACTAAAACGCTACTTAGAGTTATTCCTGTAGTAATAGGTGCTAATACCTTTGCAGTTGCTTCTCTTTTTTGCACTAACCATTTGTAAGTATTTTGCATGTCTAATTCAAGGCTATTTAAATTTGTTTTACCATATTTATCAACCTTCGACATCTTCATTATATCTTCCCTACAATAGTATGGATAAAGTTCTTGATAGGTTAATTCAAAAACATCTTTCAGTACTGATTCGGAAATTTCTTCGATTACATCTTTAAGCGTTTTAAGGTATTTTGTATATGTAAATTCATTAGATATTAATTTATAATCAAGAGCATCCTCTGATGAAAATGCTAATTTATCTCCAAAATTTAAATATCGGAAAAAGGCCCCTTCATGAGGACTTTCCATAAATATATCATCATAATCCCAAGGGATAATTCCAAATTTTATGCTATCCCCACCGGCTTTATTGTAAAAGAAGACTTCATCGGTATAGTCGCGATTTCCAATTAAATAATTGAATGCCATCCATGTAAAGTATTGCTCTACATCGAGAACCTCAGATAACTCCTCAAAATAGCTTTGGTCTTCTTTTTGTATTATTTCATAGTAAATACTTAAAAATGCTTTTTCACATTTCGACTTCATTGTGGTATCATCTCCTGCATAATATGTTTTTTTTATTTCATGTTGGTAGTCGCGCCGAAGCATAACATTAGTTTTTTCTTTTTTAAATGCATAGTTTTTCGGTTTTTGCAACATTAAATAAATGCCTTGGGTTTTATCATTAACAATTACTTCTGTATAAGTGTAAAATAAATTGAAAAAGTTTATATGACTCATTAAATCAAAAGCCACTTTGTTTCTATAATAGTTATGATCCATTGATAGGCTTATTAAGTTGAATTTTTTGAATTTATAAATCGTTCCATTTTTAGTAATATCTATCTTATTATTCAACTTAACACTAAAGCTTTTCCTTTTAAAATTCATTGAGCTTTTTCCTCTTAACTCAAATTCTTTTACACTCAAAGTATCTTTATTATAAGTTATTAAACAATTTGATAAATAGTTCTTTTCAATATCTTCAGTCTTTGATAATTTTTTGAAGTCCTTTTTAGACATTGTAATATGAAAAACGTGTTCAATCTTTCTATTTGTAGATATTAGATTTAATTCTTGACTTATATTAGAGGAATGGGATATAGTTTCTTTTGTTAAGTGCTTTAGTTTAGACTCTATAGGTGTGTTTTCAGTTTGTGCTTTTATAAAGCAGTTAGGCAAAACAAGTAAAGTAATTAAGATTAACTGTTTTAAGAGTAAAGCTTTCATTAGTGAAGATTTTTGTTTGTCATTAAAAGGATCTCTGCTTATTTCATGCCAAATATGTTAACGTGCTGATTGTTTGTAGTTTGTTTGTCAATTATTAATTGGCAGCATGAATGATTTGTTTATAATCGAACACAAATTGTTCATTAACGAACAATGTTGTATTTTCAAAGTACTAAAGCAACAAATTGTTTATTTCTTCAAATATTGATAAGAACTCTTGCAACTACAATAGTCAAAAATGCAAATGCAAGCAATGTTATTGTAAAAATTAAACTATAATTACACTTTCGAAAAATATAATACTTTTTGTATCGCAAATAAAATGGAAAATCGCAACAAAAATATATTAACAGATTTAGTTAAAGTTAGAATGCCTTATGGAAAATTTAAGGGTGTGCTAATGTGCAACTTACCAGAGCCTTATCTTGTTTGGTTTCATTCAAAAGGTTTCCCCGAAGGCAAGATTGGTGTACTTTTAGCAACAATTTATGAAATAAAGTTAAATGGATTAGAACACTTGCTTACACCTTTAAAAAATTAGAATTCAAAATAGTGTAACAACAATATAATAATAAATTAGCTTAAAACGTGTTGATCCTGACAGAATGTTTTATGTTATTATAGGTGATGCAAAAGTTAGGTAAAATGAATTAAAAAAACTGGTTTAGTTGTTGTTTAAGTACTTAAATGTTAATTTTTAATAAAATGAAATATAAGTGGTTTTATTAAATTGCCACACCTTTTTTTCTTATATTCGCTTTTACCTAAAAAATTAAGTAATATTATTAAAGTTAAAATTGTGATACAATATTTTAATTTTTATTGTAGATAGTCTTTAAACGTTCGGTAAAGTTTAAACCTTTTTAAATGAATAATTCTAAATTAAAAATAATACTTCAAGCCTTACCTTTACCATTCTATGTTATTGATTGCAATACTTATAAGGTTGTTGAAACAAATCATTCTGATTTAAGGGGTGAAGACATTACGTGTCATAAGCTAATTTATGGATTTGATAAGCCATGCAATGTGCAGGATATCGATAGGGAGTGTTCATGCAATGAAGTTTTAAAACAAAAACAAAAAGTAGAAATTATTCAAAAGTCTAATATTGAAAATGAAAATAAAGTATTTAAAGTAATTGCAAATCCAATTTTTGATACAAATAATAAAATAACTCATATTCTAGCACAATACATTGATTACTCAGATGAATTTGGTTTGCAAAATAAAATTGGAGAACAAAATAATGAGCTGAAAGCTCAAAATGAAGAATTTGAAACAATAAATGAAGAATTAAAAGAAAGTGAAAATAAAATCCGGAATATATTAGAAAATAGTACAAATGTTTTCTATCAGCATACTAACGATCACGTAATAACATATTTGAGCCCACAAATATTTAATATTATTGGTTATACAGTAAATGAAGCCTTGGTAAAATGGACTGATTTAGTTTCTGATAATCCAATAAATACAGAGGCATTAAATAAAACAGAAATTGCAATACGAACAGGTGAAACACTGCATCCATATGAAATTGAGTTGATTCATAAAAATGGCAGAAAAGTCTGGGCTGAAGTTCATGAAGCACCACTTGTTGAAAATGGTAAAACAACATCAATTGTAGGATCTCTTACCGATATTACAGAAAGAAAGGCCGCTGAACTTGCTCACAAAAAAAGCGAAGAGCTTTATCGTAGATTATTCCATTCTTCTACAATAGGGGTGGTTATATCAACATTAGATGGCAAAATCTTTACTGCCAATGAAACTATTTGTGTAGCATTGGGCTACACTTATGAAGAGTTTCTTGATGTTAAGCTAGAGGAATTCTTTAGTGAAACTAGGGAGATAGAAAAGTTACTTAATTTTATAAAGCAAAAGGGTAAAGTAAATAATTTCCAATCTGAAATGCTTACCAAAAATGGTAAAACCTTATGGGGCCAATTTTCAATACAACTAATTCAAATCCAAAATGTAGAACATTTAATTACAATAATTACAGACGTAACTAAACAAAAAGAAGCTGAAATAGCTCTTAAAGAAAGTGGCAAACAATTTAAGGCTTATATCGAATCATCGCCCTTGCCAATATTTATTGTTAATAAAGAAGGTCAGTATGAATATGCAAATAAAGCCGTAGCTAAATTATTGGGTTATACTTTAAAAGATATTTATAATATGACAATTGCTGATGTGATTGTTGTTCCTAAAAAAGAGAACATATTTCATAATTTTAATGAATTAAAAAGAGATGGTGTATTAGTTGGAAGAGAAACAAAATACAAAACTAAATCTGGTGGAACTGTTGATTTAATTATTGATGCTGTAAAAATATCAGAAAATCAATATATTACTTATTGTACAGATATAACAGAAATTAAAAAAATTCAACACGACTTAAAAGAAAAAAATGAACAATATTATGCTTTAAACGAAGAGCTTGAAGAGAATATTGAACGTATACAACGTTTTAATGAAGAGCTAAGTAAGGCTAAAGAAAAAGCTGAAGAAAGTGATCGTTTAAAGTCTGCCTTTCTAGCAAACATGAGTCATGAAATAAGAACCCCATTAAACGGAATTTTAGGTTTTTCAGCATTACTACATAAAAAGGATATTTCAAAGGAATCTTATGAGCGATACGTATCAATAATCGAGGGTAGTGGGAAGCGATTATTATCTGTCGTTAACGATATATTTGATATTTCTTTAATTCATGCAGATCAAATGAAAATTGAAGAAAAGTCATTTGGAATTAATCTTTTACTTGATGAGGTGTTTGCTTTTTATCAGACGGTTAGGAAAGAGGAAATTAAAAATATTGCTTTTGAATTAGTGAAAAATTCAGATATCGAGATTATTATTTATAATGATCAGTACCGGCTACATCAGGTATTTAAGAATTTAATAGAAAACGCATTTAAGTTTACTTCAAAAGGTAAAATAGAATATGGTTATTTACCAATCAAAGAAAATGAAGTAACTTTTTATGTAAAAGATACCGGAATAGGAATTCCAAGTGAATATAGAGATGCAATTTTTAGTTCGTTTCGGCAGGTAAATGAAACATCAACACGCGACTACGAAGGGGCAGGACTTGGTTTATCTATTTCTTCGGGTTTGGTTGAAAGAATGGGTGGTAAAATATGGTTAGAATCAGAAGAGAAAAAAGGTACAACCTTTTATTTCACTTTACCAATTAAGAAATTAAATATCGAGATTAGTAAAGATTTAAGTGAAAATGCACTTGACAATAAAAAAATATTAATTGTTGAAGATGATTCGATTAGTTACGAATATTTAAAAACACTTTTACAGGATTATGGAAAATGCGGGATAATACAAACTTCAAATGGAGAAGATGCGCTGAAAATTCTTGAGTTGAATAAAATTGATTTAGTTTTTATGGATATTAGATTACCAGGTATAAATGGACATGAAACTACAAAACGAATTAGGAAAACTGATAAAGATATAATGATTATTGCTCAAACGGCATTTGCGTCGCAAAAGGATTTGCAAGAATCTATTAAAGCAGGTTGTAACGATTATATGACTAAACCTATTAAAAAAGAAAACTTAATTGAAATTATAAATAAATATTTAATTACATCATAATTATCAGAGATGTAGTTCTGTTTTAATTGGTTATTCTATCGTGTAAAGATTAAAAATAAAGAAACCTCTATCAAACTTCAAAACATCATTTTTCTTTTATACTAATTCAAAAACACTATTTTTACTCATGATTTCTAAAATCTGTTATTCAAAGAAAATATGGAAATAATACAATGGTCAGAAAAATACTCAGTTGGAATAAAAAAAATTGACAATCAGCACAAAGGAATAGTTGTGCTTATAAATGAGCTTTTTAACTTAATGTCCCAAGGTAAAGCAAAGGATAGCATGAACGAGATTTTTAATCAACTAACAGACTATACGAAAAAGCATTTTTATACAGAAGAAGCAATGCTAATAAAATTTGCTTATTATGATTACACGCAACATAAAGAAGAACATAAAAAATTTATTTCAAAATTAACTGACCTTCATAAGGATTTTGACAAAGGTAAAGTCACAATTTCGATTGAGATACTTAATTTCTTAAAAGATTGGCTAATAAATCATATACTTATTTCTGATAATAAATATGCTCCCTTTATTTTAAAGCAAGATTTTTAAAACATAATGATATAGCGAAATAAAATCTACATTTATTAATTGCTTATTCTATGAAAGAAATACTGTCACCTAAATCCGTTATGGAGAAAATGGTCGATAAATTACAAAAATTGTATTTAAATCACGATCAAAAAGCAGAAGGAATAATTCAATTTCATTTAAAGCATAATAGTGAAAGTATTGATTGTTTTATACAATCAGATTTTGAAAATTTAATATTAAAAGAAGGTGTTGCCGAAAATCCCACTGTAACAGTTAAATCATCATTCTATAATTGGTTAGATCTTGCAGGTGGGAAGTTGAATCCCGTTTTTGGTGTTATGACGGGTAAACTTAAATTTAGAGGCGATACGTCGTTTTTTAACATTTTACCACAAAAATCATTGAATGGAGATTTTTTTGTACCATCTGATCCAGTTACAAAATTTGAAAAGAATCCAATAAAACATTGGAAAAAACCACGCAAGGTTATTGTATTAAGTGCTTCTCCCAGAGGAGAAAAGGGCTATACTGATTTTTATTTAAAACCGTTTATCGAGGGGATGAAAAAAGAGACTGAAGTTGAACTTATTCATTTAAATCAATATAAAATAAATTCATGCACTGGTTGTTTCTCCTGTTGGATGAACGTACCAGGACAATGTATTTATGAAAATAAAGATGATTTTCATATTCTCGCAGAGAAAATGTTCGAAGCGGATGTGACGGTTTATGCATTTCCTATATATGCTGATGGAATGCCTGGCATTTTAAAAAATTACTTTGATCGATCTGTAAGTCGTGCATATCCTTATATGATCGAAGGAATGAAACGAGTTCGACATCCGCGCCGATATATAAATGAAAATCATTCCATGTTAATATTCTCCATTTGTGGGTTTTTCGAAATGATTAATTTTGAACCTGTTCGCGCCTATTTTAAGGCACTTGCTCATAATAGGCATACACCTATTGTTGGCGAGATATATAGAACTACAGCTGTTGGTTTATATAGTAATCCTTTTGCATTTAAAAAATTAAATAATATTTTAAGTGCACTTGAAAACGCTGGAGAAGAGATCATTGAGCATGGAAAAATAAAACAAAAAACACAAAAAATAATTAATCTGAAATTTGGTAATAGAAAAAGCGATCTAGTAAGAATTAATGAATGGTGGAATGAGAAAAAGGGAAGTAAAGACACTAATTATTAGTCAAAGTACTAGAAATATAATTAATATAATTCTCTGAACTATTTATCGTATTTTCCCTGTTGGAATTCTTTTAAAGGATCAATATTTAGAAATTTTGATAGCCACTTTACCCCAAAATAAAATGGGATTGTATCTACAAGTGCCGAAACCATTTTAAACATATAATTAGATGCAATAAGCATAAATAAAAATGAAAAAACGTGAGTCTCAGGATGGAGATCAATTGCTTTAGCACCATAATACGTAATTAATACAACAGCCAAAGAATCTATCAACTGACTTATAAGAGTAGAACCATTATTTCTTAACCATAAGTGTTTTCCCTTAGTTAAATTCTTTAAAAAATGGAAGATTCGAACGTCAACAAACTGTGCAGTTAAATAGGCTATCATGGAAGCAGCTGTTGCACCAAAAGTTAATTCTCTTATTCTAAAAAAAGCATCACTATTCATTTGCGGATCCTCAGGTAATTTCCCAGCAAACCATAATATAAACAAAACCCATCCATTCATTAATAAACCAACCCATACAACCATATTGGCTCTTTTCCTGCCATACAATTCACTAATAAAGTCAGTACATAAAAAAGTAATAGGATAAGGTAAAACACCAACAAAAACCATAAAAGGAATTTTCACCCCATTAAAGTTAAAAGATAGATCAATCAATCGTGAAAGACCCAAAATGTTTAGCATTGCTAGTGATCCAACAAATAATCCTGAAAGAATAACAAACACAAATTCTCTTCTAATTTTGTACTTATCTTCCGAAACGGTTTCTGTAAACATATTTTTTTCTTAATATAATTATAAAGATATATACATTTTAATTAATTATCAATTAGTATATTATAATATTTGTTTTAATTCATAGTTTATATAAGCCTTTTAATTAACAAAAGGAGCGATATGTATGTTTATTTGAACGTTTAAAATTTGGATAATTTTTTTGTTAACAAGCATTTATTAATAACTTATTCCTATTATATAGTGTTTTTTTAAAAGATTCAGTATTTTTAGTAATTAGATTGTTTTACAAAATAAATTTAGAAATACTTTTTTGTGTTGATAATTATATGATTAATTAGTATATTAGACATTTAAATTCAGATCTGTATGAAGAAAGATGTTTACGCTATTTTTAATATTGAACAAAACGAAAGAATAAGCGTTTCATTATTTCTTTTTCAATCAATATTTCTTGGAATATTTTATGGTGCTTTTGATGTAGGTGCTCATGCTCTATTCCTTAGCGCTTATCCGGCTTCAATGATTCCGAAGGCATACGTTATTTCGGGTTTGGTTGGTATAGTTTTAACAAGTATTTATGCCAGATTGCAAAGCAAATATAAGTTTTCCTCTATTGCAATATTTAATCTAATTTTCATATCACTTTCAACAGCTTTATTAAGAGTGTTATTTCAATTTACCGAAAGTTCGTGGTTGATATTTTTAATTTTTATTATGATGGGGCCATTAAATATTATGGCCTTGCTAGGTTTTTGGGGTGGTGTAGGAAGAATGTTTTCGCTAAGACAAGGGAAACGATTGTTTGGACTTATTGATAGTGGGCAAATTTTTGGTGCAATATTAAGTACTTTTGCAATACCTGTTTTAATTGCCGTAGGGTTTCAACAGAAAAATTTACTTTTTTTAAGCTCGGTTAGTGTAGTATGTGCATTACTAATGCAAATTGTAATATCAATAAAGTATAACTTAAATCAGGTTGTAACAAAAAAAGAAAAGAAAAGTAACAGGTTACCTGATCTTTTAAAAAATAAATACATATTATACATGTCGATATTTGTAGTTATATCGATGTTAACAGCATTCTTTATACAATTTTCCTTCTTGTCTGTTACAAAAGAAAATTATCCGGATCACAATGATTTAGCGGAATTTCTTGGCGCTTTTACAGGTAGTTTATTATTATTTACTTTCTTATTTAAAACATTCTTATATAGTAAGTTAATGAAAACCTATGGTTTAAAAGTTAGTATACTTATTTCGGCTTTTTTATTGGGTATATTTACTGCTATAGCTTCTTTAATAGGAACTTTTGTAGGATACACAACTGCCGCTTCTGGGTTTTTATTTTTCTTTTTAATAATAGCCTTAAGCAGACTGTTTTCTAAAGCCTTAAAAGATGCCGTCGAAGTTCCATCATTTAAAATCCTTTATCAGTCCTTAAAAGCAGAAATAAGACATGATGTGCAAGCATATGTTGATGGTACTATAAATGAAATTGCAGCACTTGCTGCAGGATTAATTTTAGCAGCATTAAGCTTATTTGAGTTTTTTAAATTAATTCATTTTTCTTATACTTTAATGTTGATATTAGTGATATGGTTTTTTGTAGCCCGAAAGCTTTATGTCGAATATAAAATTTCACTTCAAAAATCTTTAGCTGAATATAAAGGAAAGAAGGAGGAGATAGAAAATGTCTCTGATTTTATAGATGAAAATCTTCTGGATGATTCAATTGATTTTAGTCAGATTATATCTGGACTCGATATTGATTTTGAATTGCATCCTCTTATGTTCGAAGAAAAAATGGAAGGATTAATAAATCATAAACAAAAATTAATTTCCGATTATGCATTCCAAAGAGTAAAAAAATCCAGATTAATCGATTCTTATAAATATTTGCCAAAGAATGAAGAGTCACTTATGGAGTTATTAAATAGAACTGATATTAAGATTGACAAATCGCCCGGTATAGAAAAATTAATTGAAATTTCAAAAGCGAAAGGCACCGAAGAAAGAATTCTTGCTGCTCATTTAATAGGTAAGTTTTATGAACCAAAACTTTACGTCTATTTAAAAGCTTTAATACGGGATTTACAAATATCAGTTAAAATTGCTGCTATAAAGGCTGCATCCAAAACTAAGAATACTGAGTTTTGTTCATTAATAATTGATTATCTGGATACACCTGGTTTAATTTCTTACTCTTACGATTCTTTATCATCATTTGGTGAAGAAGCATTAAGTATTATTGATCAGTATTTCTATAAAACAGGAACGAGTCATAGAATATCATTGCGTATTGTAAAATTAATAGGTCAAATAGGTGGCAATAAGGCACAATCATATCTAATAAAAAAACTAGATCACCCTAACGAAGAAATATTAAACTATGTTTTGTTGGCATTAAAGAATATTGACTTTATAGCCGAAGAAAAAGTAATTATTCAAATTCATCAAATAATTGAGAAGCATATTGGTGTAATGGCATATAATATTTCAACCCAAGCAACTCTTAACGAAATTGAAGGGTATGAATATCTCAAAACCGCTTTTAAAGAAGAACTCAGTGCAAATTACAATTTACTTTATCTTTTATTGTCTTTAGCTTACGATTCTAAATCAATAATGCATGTTAAAGATAATATAGAAAGTGCAACCACCGAAGGTATAAGTTATGCATTAGAATTGCTCGATCTTTTTATTCATGAAGAGTTAAAGCCAAAGCTCTTTCCTGTTGTTGAAGATATTTCCGTTGCTGAGAAAATAAAGCAATTGCAAAATTATTACCCAATAGAAAGGCTTGCTTTCAATGATTTACTAATTTCAATTATTAACCGTGATATTAATGAAATAAATATATGGACCAAGGTTTGTGCGATTTTGGCATTTTCCGAAATTGAAAATAAAGAAATCTCAAATGATTTAATTGCTCACCTGTTTAATCCTCATGAAATATTAAGAGAAACTGCTGGAATAGTAATAAACGGAATCGATACAGAGTATTTTAAAATGATTGGCAAAAGATTAAATCAACAATATAGAGAAGAACTTGACAATTCAATTGAATTACTTAATGTATCAAAAAATCATTTGATAGTTGAAAAAACATTTCTATTAAAATCATTTGGATACTTCAAAAATATTGATGGGAGATATCTATATGAATTTGCTAAGTCAATGAATAATTTATCGTTTGAATCATACGAACTTAGCGATATTGTAGTATCAGATTTAAAAGATAAAGTATTGCTTTTAAAAGGGGAATCTGCACTTCTTTCTGTTGATGATAAAGAGGAGTTAGAACTTGTTGAAGGTGAATTATATGATATGAATGAAATTTTGAAAGATGCGAAAAGAAAAGTTTCATTAAATCAAAATGGAGAAAACACAATTTATTATATTAATAAAAATGATATGATAAATAACATGTTTGATTTTCATAAAATTGAGATTGCAATCTTAAATTGGATAAATATAAAAATTAGCAAAAACTAAAATATAAATTAATACCCATTAATATGTTGTTGAAATTTATAAGGAGAATTAATAATTATTATATGCGCAAAACTACCATCTTTAAACAACTTATTTTAAATGTTGTAATACCAGCTGTATCAGCTTTGCTTATTCTTGGTGCTTTTAATTACACACAAACTAAATCTATTTTAATAGACTCAAGTGATACAAAAAACAAAATAATTTCTGAAGAAGTGATTGATATTATGGAGATTCAGGATGTTGCTCTTGAAATTATAGAGCAATATTTAAATCCAATTATGAAATCCTATAGTAACGAGTTAGTGCATAATTATTTTAAGAATACTGAAAATATTGAATATGCAAATCTTGATGAAATTCGAAAAGAATTAGGAATGGATCCTGAGATGGAAGATATATATATAATAAATGAAGAAGGATTTGTTGTAAATTCAACATTTGAAGCAGATCTTGGACGTAATTTGTTTTCGTTTGGAGAAGAACATAAACACATGCTTCTTGAGATATTTAAAGAGGGAAAATTTGTTTATGAGAAATTTACCGTAGAAGATAACACAAAACGATTAAAAAAGTATACTTATCATCCAACTTTAGATGGGAAATATATAGTTGAAGTGGGAATTTATTCTAGGCCTGCAGATGAACTAATTAATTCTATTAATAAAACGGTTAATGAATTAGCAGACGTTGATGTACAATTATTTATTAATAAAGATAATCCTCTTTCTTTAACCAAAGATATTGAGCTATCAACTGATGAAATCAGTTTTATTAAGGAACGATTTATTAACCAGGATTCCATAAAAATTTCTAAAAAAATTAATAAAAAGAAATTATTCTATAATTACATGTATATACATAGAGCAAATACTGATTTATATAAAGGAGCTGTAATAAGAATTATTAGTGACAGATCAAGAGAAGAAATTGTATTAAGAAATGAACTTATAAAATTTATTTCGATTTTTGGTTTAACAATATTTATTGTAATTGTTCTTTTGTACAGAAAAACAAAAGTAATAACACATCCAATTAAAAGACTTGTTGATAAAGTTAATCGTGTAACAAATGGTCACTTAGATGAACGGGCTGATGTTGTTGGAAATAATGAAATAACAACACTCTCACAGAAATTTAATTCTATGATTGAAGAGTTGGAGAGTTATTACAATGAACTGGAACAAAAAGTAAAAGATCGTACTGCTGAAGTAGTTCGACAAAAAGAAGTGATTGAAATTAAGAATAAGCACATTACCGATAGTATTCGTTACGCTAAACGAATACAAAATGCAATATTACCTCCAGAGAATTATGTAAAAGAATTATTACCCAAATCATTTATATTATATAAACCAAAGGATATTGTAAGTGGTGATTTTTATTGGATGACAAAGAAAAACAATCTTGTTATTTATGCTGCTGTCGATTGTACAGGTCATGGTGTTCCAGGAGCATTTATGTCAATCGTAGGTAACAATCAGCTAAATTATGCTATTGATGTTAAAAAAGCTCGTGTGGCTAGTGAAATTCTCGATCATTTAAATCAAGGTGTAGTAGATACCCTAAGAGAAAAAGGTACAGAAAATAATATCATGAGTATGGTTAAAGACGGAATGGATTTAGCTTTATGTGTTATCGATTATAAAAATATGAAGCTTCAATTTGCGGGTGCAAACAATCCATTATGTTTAGTTCGTGATAATGAGATCATACAAATAAAAGGAAACAGAATGGCTATTGGAGGTAATTACGACGTAGAACTTCCTAAATTTACGAATCACGAAATGGATCTGAAAAAAGGTGATGTATTGTATACATTCTCTGATGGTTATCCGGATCAGTTTGGTGGCGACGATGGTAGAAAATTTATGCTTAAAAAATTTAGAGAGTTATTACTGAAAATACATAAAAATCCAATTGAAGAACAAGAACAGATACTTGAAGATATACTCGAAAAATGGAGAGGTAAAGAAGAGCAGATAGATGATATTATTGTAATTGGTGTTAAAATTGAATAAATATGAAGAACGAAAATTCAGATGTTCTTATTTATGCTCCGTTTAATAAAAAAAACTTAAACGAAAAAGATGTTATTTGGATAAATGCTTTTCAAACAATTCTGGAAATAGGTTTAAATCAAATTACAAAACAAAAATTAAGTATATCTAATTTTATTTTAGATGCACCAAAAAAAGATATTAAGGAACTTGGTAGCTGCAAAATTATTGTTCAGCTTATTTTAAATAATTCATTTAGTACCGAAGCTCTTGTAAATGAAAGTCAGCTAGAAAATGTAAAAGTTATTCAAGTAAATTGCCATCCCGAAATAAAAGGAGAGTTTTCCACCGATATTCTTAGAGTTAATTTATTCGATGAAACCACAAATAAATCTATTGATTTATCAGAAAATATTGGGGAGATAAAAAATGATATTTGGCTTAAAATTCTTGATATTGCTTTTACAATAAAGAAAGACCTTGTTGTAATAGAAAAAAAGGATAAAAAATTTAAAGGTAAAATATTTGTTGCCGAAACCAGTATAGATCAGAACAGTAACAGAGAAACAATAATTAGAGAACTTGAACATTTAGGTTTTGAAATATTACCTAAGGTACATTTCCCAAAGGATTTAAATCCTTTTAGTGAATTGATTCATGATAGTATTAAACAATCAGTTTTGTCAATTCACCTAATTGGCAACCATTATGCACCATTAATTAATAATATAGAGATTTCAAGTATCGAATTACAAAACGATTTATTTCATGAGGTTGCAGCAGAATTAAACGCAGAAAATAGAGAAATAAAGCGGTTAGTGTGGATTCCAACTGATGTAAAACCAAAATCTGAAAAACAAAGACTCTATATTGGTAGTTTCAAACGAAATATTGAGTTACTTAAAAATACAGAAATAATTCAGACTCCAATTGAAATTTTTAAATCTATAATTAGAAATAAAGCAAATGGAATTATTGATGTAAAACCAATATCACAAACAGAATCAAAAGAGATTTATAGCAAATCTGTATATATTATTACAAATGATATTGAAAGCAAAACGTATAATAATATTAAAGCAGAACTTTCAAAACAAAAATTGAGAGTTTTAGAAATTTCTCCTAAAACAAATAAAATTGATTTAATTCAAGAACATTATTATAACCTTATTAATTGCGATGCTGTGCTAATTGATTATACAGTAGAAAATGTTCAATGGCTTAATAGTAAACTTTGTGATTTATTAAAAGCACCAGGTTTTGGCAGGAAAAAGAGTTTTTTGGCAAAATCCATATTTTTAAATACTGGTGCTACTCCTGTTCTGCAGTTCCAAATTACCGATTTGGAATTAATAAAAGATGATAAAAAAGATATTGCAATAAGATTAAAATCTTTCATTGAAAAAATAAATTAAAATGAATCATCCATGCCTGGTAAATTTAAAGTCAATTCTTATTATAGTGAAAAACTGTAGCATTTAAGACTATTATGGTGTTTGGATGTTCCATCTGGTAAATGAAAAATAAATTATAAACTAATGAAACTTGAAAGCAATTCAAATAATTCAAATAGTATGTTTAACCCATTCCCAGGTCTGAGACCATTTAAGGTTGAAGAAAGTCATTTGTTTTTTGGGAGAGAAGGTCAAAGCGAAGAGATTTTAAAGAAATTATCAGATGAGAAATTTGTTGCTGTAATTGGTGCATCTGGAAGTGGAAAATCATCTTTAATATATTGTGGATTAGTTCCAACTTTATATGGAGGTTTCATTGGAGAAGCAAAATCAAAATGGAATATTATTGCTGCTCGTCCGGGGAATGCTCCAATTGAGAATTTAGCATCTGCAATATTAGATAAATCTTCAAGCGAAAACGAAAAGGACGATATACTAATAAAACAAAAGCTAAATGCTTCAATCTTAAGAAGTAGCTCAAATGGCTTAGTCGAAATACTTGATCAATCTTTTGATTTTAAAAATGAAAATATTTTAGTTATCATTGATCAATTCGAGGAGTTATTCAGATATAAAACCAGTGGAAAAGGACAATCAACATACAATGAGTCGGAAGCTTTTGTTAAATTATTGGTAAACGCAAATAATACTCCAGATATTCCCGTTTATCTTGTATTAACAATGCGTTCCGATTTTATTGGGGAATGTTCTCAATTTCACGAATTAACCGAGTTAATAAACGATTCGAATTATCTGGTGCCTCAAATGACTCGTGAGGATTTTAAAAATGCAGTTGAAGGACCCGTAGCTGTGGGTGGAGCAACTATTGACGCTCAATTAGTTCAACAATTACTTAACGAAGTAGGAGATAATCCCGATCAACTTCCAATATTACAACATGCTTTAATGAGAACTTGGGAGTATTGGATGGATCATTCAGATAAAAAGCAATCAATAAATATTGCAGATTACGAAGCAATCGGAAAAATGGAAAAAGCTCTTTCCGAACATGCTAATGAAGCTTATGACGAGTTAGGTGAAAATGAAAAATGGATATGCGAAAGCATGTTTAAAACAATTACCGAGAAAGGAAATGATAACAGAGGTATAAGACACCCCACTAGTATAAATGATATTGCCTCAATTTCAAAATCATCTGTTGATGAGGTTATTAAAGTTATTGATCCATTTAGAGCTACAGGCAGATCTTTTATAACACCTTCACATGAAAAATCTTTAAAAGGTGATAGTATTATTGATTTGTCCCACGAAAGTATTATGAGAATTTGGAATAAATTAAAAGTGTGGGTAGATGAGGAGTGGGAAGCTGTTCAAATGTATATGCGCTTATCCGATGCATCAGAAATGTATCAAATTGGGAATACTGGTTTGTGGCGTCCGCCTGATTTACAATTAGCATTAAACTGGAAAGAAAAACAACAGCCAACTTTGGCCTGGGCACAACGTTATAATCCTGCATTTGAAAGAGCTGTGGTATATTTAGATACTAGTGAAAAAGAATTTAAAGCGGAAGAAGAAAATAAAATAAAATTGCAAAAAAGACAATTACGTCGTTCAAAAATATTTGCTATCGTTCTAGGTTCGGCGGCTATTCTTGGAATGGGTTTAACGATCTATTCTCAGATGATGAAAAAAAAGGCAGTCAAACAAGAATTAATAGCAATTGAACAAACAGGGATAGCTGTAGAGCAACAAAATATTGCAGAGGAAAAAACTATTATTGCTACAGAGAAAGAACAAGAAGCACGAACAGAAAAAGAGAATGCTCAAAAACAAGAGCAAATTGCTTTAGAAAATGAAAAAAAGGCAAACGTACAAAAGAAAATTGCCGAACAGCAAACAGAATTGGCAGTACAAAGAGAGAAAGAGACAGAGAAACAGAAATTGTTAGCTGAAGCTAGTGCTGAAGAAGCTCGAAAACAAAGCATAGAAGCCGAAAAGCAAAGACAAGAGGCATTTAGAATGAGAATGTTGTCAATTGGTCAAAGTATGGCAGTAAAATCTCAACAAATTTCTGATAATACGCAGCTAAAAGCTCTCGTTG
This sequence comes from Bacteroidales bacterium, assembly GCA_027859205.1. GTDB lineage: Bacteria > Bacteroidota > Bacteroidia > Bacteroidales > UBA12077 > UBA12077. The sequence continues at coordinate 16,687 of JAQIBH010000160.1, forward strand.
CATATCAAGCATATTTATTTAACGAAAAATATCAAGGACTAAAACTAAATCCTGATGTATATTTAGGATTATATTATGCATTAAAAGGTTTGAAAGGACAATCTTTTAATGCATTAAATGGACATACTGGTTCAGTTAAAGATATTGCATTTATTCCTGGAGAAAATACCTTATTTAGTGCAGGTGGTGATGGTAAGATCCTTAAATGGGATATAGAAAATGCAGATACACCAAACCAAATAGTATTTGAAAAGCCTTTTGAACAGAGAACATTAGGTATAACAAAGGATGGCAAATGGCTTATTTGCTCAGACGATAGTAGTAAGATTTTACTTATCAATCTGATAAATAATGTGGAAACTGACCAAGAATTAGTTGGCCATACTAAAATTGTAAGTGGAATTGCCGTGGCTGCAAATAATGAATTTTTGATATCATCAAGTAACGATAAAACAATACGAAAGTGGGATTTAAAAACAATGAAGGGTGAGATTCTTGCTGAAAGTGAATCAAAAATAAATACAATAACAATTTCTCCCGATTCAAAAACAGTTGTGGCAGGAACACAAGATGGCAAAATTAGTATTTGGAATGCTAATGAGAAATCTGATCCTCTAATAATTAATGACGAATCTAAAGTTGCAATTACAGCCGTAAAATTTAATAATGAAGGGAAATGGTTAGTTTCTGGTGATTCAAAAGGAAATATAAAAATAAGAAATTCAGAAACTTTTGAAATTATTGAAAATCTTGAAGGGCATAAATCTCGAATATCTGACATCGATTTTAATCCAGATGGTAACCTAATGGCAACCTCCAGTCTTGATGGCAGCGTTAGGATTTGGGACTTCATAAACTTAAACAACCAGCCAATTATATTAACAGATCACGACAGATGGGTTATGTCTTTAAGTTTTAGTCCCGATGGTAAAAGATTAGTTACCTCAAGTGACGTTAAAGACAGAATCCTAATTTGGCCTACTAAATCAGAATATTTAGCTTCAGATTTATACAATAGAATTAGTCGAAATATGACAGTAGATGAGTGGAATGCTTATGTAGCTGGAGATGTTGAATATGAAAAAACTATAACTGAATTAAATAATTAATAAAATGAATCAATTTTTACGCTATAGTTCAATTCTAATTTTGCTTTTTATTAGCGCCTCTTCACTTGCTCAGGAAAGCGAATGTGCTTTTAAATTACAAGAAGCAGAAGGAATGTACGAAACTGGTATCTTAGATTCAATCCCATCTATGTTAAGATCATGTGTTAATAATGATGCTTTTGATAAAGAAGAACTTGCAAGGGCCTATAAATTATTAATTAAAACATATTTATTTGAAGATTATCAAGAGATGGCCGAATTAACAATGCTAAAGTTCTTAAAGAAATTTCCGGAATATGAAATAAAACCAACCGATCCTGTTGAATTTACATACTTGTACAAATTATATTCAACTGTACCACTATACTCAATTGGAGTTATTTTAGGAGTAAATTATTCTTTTGTTAGAATTATTGAGCCATATTCGATTGAGAACACTGAGAATTATACAGGAGAATACTCTTCAGGAGTAAATATTCAATTTGGTCTACAACTTAAAAGATATATTAATGAAAATATTGAAATAAATTTGGATGGTATTTATACATTAAAGAATATCTATTACGAAATAAATCAGAATGATCTTACAACAGTATATGATGAATATCAAACAATATTATCATTTCCATTAACAGGCACATACGATTTTAAATTAGGAACTTGGAGCCCATATTTAAGAGCAGGGCTTAGCTTAGATTACATGCAAAAAGCCACAGCATATTTCGAAAGAGGGGATTTAAAGGAAAGTGATATTGAAATTACAGCAGAAAGAAATGATTACAACTTATCTGCAGTTGTAGGTGGTGGAGTTAAGATGAATTTTAAATTGGGTTACTTAATGCTTGATTTAAGATACCATTTGGGATTTTTAAATGCCGTTAATGAAGATACTCGATATTCTCAAGATTATAAATGGGCTAATTACGGATATGTTGATGATGATTTTACTTTAAATAGTTTATTTGTTTCAATCGGATATGTTTATCCAATTTATCGAACCAAGAAAAAATAAATAAGAAAAATATGAACTATTATGTATAGAATAAAATATATTTTAATTCTGAGTTTATTAATATCCATTTGTGCTTGTGATAATATGGATATTACGACTAACCAATCAAAATCTTTTGTGAAATTAATTGGGCCAGGAAATTCTAATAAAGGCAACGATGTAAAAGCATTTGATAATGGTTATTTAATATTAGCTACAACAACTCCGATTAATAGAGAAGATACTGATATATCTTTAATTAAAACAGATAAATATGGTAATCAAAAAGGTGTAGCTGATACCATTAACGGTGGAGGTAATGATTTTGCCGGAAATATTTTATTATCAGAAGATGGCGGATTTTTTATTGTTGGTACTTATGAAGATACTTTAAATGATAATCAGGATATTTATTTGGCAAAATACACTTCAGAAGGAAATTTTGATTGGGAAAAATTTATTGGAACAAGCGCTAATGAGCAGGGTACAATTATTAAAAAAGCTCAAACCGGATATGTTATCGCTGGAAGTTCTGATAAAGCTGATCCTGGAGGTACTGAAAATCCTGCTGGCACTAAAGATGTTTATTTGGTTAAAATTGATGATGAAGGAAATGTTGAATGGGATAGAAATTATGGTGCAGATCAAGTTGATTATGCTTCTGATGTTATAATGCATAACCAAGGATACCTTATTGTTGGAAGCTCAAATAGTTTTACTGAGGAATCTGGGCTGGGACAATTTGATATATTATTAATTAAAACAAGTTTTACTGGAGGCGAAACACACAAGTTTACATATGGTGGAATATTTAATGATTACGGAAATTCTGTTGTTGAAACTAATGACGGATATGTTTTTGTAGGATCAGTAGAAAATATAAATGGCGATGACGCCAATGTTTATGTGTCGAAAGTTGATAAAAGTAATTTATTAGATGTAATCTGGAATAAATCTTTTGGAACTACTTTAGATGATCAAGGTTTTGATATATTAAAAAATGAAAATGGATTTACTGTTGCAGGTAATTCAGAAATTTCGAACGGAATAACGGCTGCTTATTTTCTAAATATTGATACAGAAGGAATTGAGCTTTTTGAAAATATATTAGGAAATTATAATCAAACTGTAAAATCAATTGAACGAACCTCCGACGGAGGGTATGTTATGATTGGGAATTCTGGCCCTGAAGGATATGAGATGATTTGCCTAATGAAATTGAATTTTGATGGTGAATTATAAAAATTATTTTGCTTTTAAAAGCTTATAGGAACTGAAAATTATTGAGTTATGAAAAGGATATTTCAATTATTAATAATAACAATATTTATAACTAGTTTATATAATAGTGTTTTTGCACAGGACACAATTACAATTGTTGATGCCGCTGTAATTGATTTTAATTCTGATGGTTATTATGAAGCTGTCGAAATAGAATTTTCAGATATTATTGATGATTCAGATGTTCAAACTAGTGCTGTTGTTGACCAAGAATGGATCTTTTCGCAGGATCCGGTATTTGGGGATACAATCTATGCAAGCGCTTTTAGTTCAACAGTTACTGAAATTATAGGCGATGGTGGCAATAATGATCACTATATAAAACTTACTTTAGCTTCGTCACTTACTTCAAGTAGGGGCCCAATATATTTTAGGTATACAAATGAAAACGTTGACGCAATAACTAAACAAAGTGCAACTGACACACTATATAGTTTTGTAATACAAAGCGCAAGAGATTTAGCGCCACCTGTAATAACAAGCGTTAATTCAAATCCTACTCCTGCAGACACTCTGATTGTTGGAGAGTCAATAACTTTTACAGTAGATTTTCTTGATACAATACCTGATCCCAATCTGACTATTTTACCATTGCAATATAATGGACAGGATCTTAACTGGAGTACATCCAACGCTGGAGATACTTATACAGGAACATATGTTGTAGTTGAAGGCGATGATGATCAATTTCTTCCTATACTCCAGTTGATTGATGTAACAGCCGAAGATCAAGATGGAAATTTAAGTGCCGAATTTGACGGTGTTGATGTAAATAAATCAATTGATGCTCACACACCAACTATTACAGACGTAACTTCAAATGCAACCATTTTAGATACACTTATAGTTAGTCAATCTATTATATTTTCTGTCGATATTGATGATTTAAATCCTGAAGACGATTTAATTATTACACCTGCACAATATAATGGGAAAGATTTAAACTGGGGTTCTATTGATGGCGGTGATTCATATCAAGGCACTTATGATATTGTAAATGGAGACCAAGACATAACATTTCCATTACAACTAATAGGTGTTCAGGCAACAGATCTGGCAGGGAATATTAGTAATAGTTTTGATGGAAGTGATGTGGCAGTTACAGTAGATGCTAATGAACCTGAAATAAGTTCTGTAATTTCTGATGCTATGGTTGCCGAAACATTGTTAGTTGGCGATACAATAGTATTTACAGTTAATGTTGTGACACCAGACGGTTCATTAACCGTTACGCCACCAGACTACAATGGACGTTTATTAAATTGGTATACAGGCGATGGCGGAAATACTTATACCGGTATCTATAATGTAACAAATGGAGAACTGGACGTAACTTCTGATTTGAATTTAACAAATGTTAAACTAACAGATCCAGCCGGAAATGAAAGTACTCCAAAGATTGGGGATGTAGTTAGCCTTATTGATGCAAATTTGCCGGAGATTACTTCAGTTGAGCTTAAAAATATGTCTAAAATAATTGATGATCAAGATACTTTGCATATTACCATAACTTCAGATTCAGATAATAATAATTACACACTTGTATCTGGTACAGTAGGTGGATATAGTCTTTTATCTATTGAAGATTTTGATAATACTACTATGTATGCATTATTTAATATAACTGAAAGAAGCTATAATATTGATTCCTTGGAAAACATAGAGGTTGTTAATTTACAACTTGCAGATGCTGCAGGAAATTTAAGTAATATAATTACGGAAACTAAAGCAAATCCCTTTCATGCATTATTTAGTGTAAAGCCAACAGCTACCATTAGTGGTACAGAATCAATTTGCCATCAGGATTCTATTGAAATTCCTGTAGTATTAAGTGGTTATGCTCCTTTTTCTATAACGTACACTAACGTAGCAGCACCTCCTGTTACAATTAATGATATTCCTACAAACCTTTATAATTTAATGATAATTGCAGATGAGTCTTTAGGTAGTCCATTAACATACACAATTACGGATGTAACAGATGCTACGGGAAACTCAAATATTGGAGATGGATCATTTATTTTAAATATTAATAGTTTGCCTACAGCTAGTTTTACATCACCAACCGATGGAAATAACTTTGATATTTCTCAAGATAGTGTTGATTTGATTGGATTTTATTCCCCACTTGGTGAGTTCTCTGGTAGCGGAGTTTTAAGTGCTTCAGACCAATTTAGTCCCAGTTTAGCAGGTATTGGATTCCACGACTTATATTATTTTTATGAAGATGTAAATGGCTGTAAAGATAGTGCTACTATAAATGTAGAGGTAATTGCTGGTGGTAATATAACTTTTTCTCAAGGTAAAACAATATATTGTAGTTATACTGATACCTTTAGTATTACAGGATTTAATTACACTGATTCTGTAGGATCATTCTATTTGGAAGGAAATCCTGGAGGAGCATTAATTAACAACCCTAATGGTGATACTGCCACAATTAAACCTGATTTATTAATAGCTGGCAATAGTTATAATTTAACTTACTCTTATCCAGCTGGCTCAGACATTAAAAGAAGTTTTGCTGTGGAAAAAATTGGATCTGCAATTACTTTTACGACTATCGGAGATCATTGTGAAAACTATGATACTATTAATATTGAAGCTAAAAGTCTAAGTCCTTTAGGTGGTACTGGTAACTACACACTATCCGATGGGGCTGTAAATTTGCATCCTGATAATTATGATAATGATATATCAATTTATCCGGAAGCCCTGACTCCTGATGGGATTAATCCAAAATTATATAGTTTGGAATATTATTATTTAACAGCAAATGGATGTATAAGTGATACAATCTCTGAAGATTTCCTTATAAATCCATTACCTGACGTTACTATTACAATGGATGCACTTTACGATATTAATGGAGGTACGCGTTTAATATCTGGAACACCTGCTGTTCCTGCGGGATCTTTTGCTCCAAGTTTTATGATTGATCATACTGATGGTACAGCTACTTTTGATCCGGAAATAGCAGGACTTGGGATTGATCTGGAGGCGTATTATACATACACTGATTTAAATGCTTGTGTAAATACAGATACTGCAATTTTTACAATAAATGAAGCAGAAGCTCAAATATTTGGCTTGGATACATTAGCTAACTCTAATAAACAGTATTGTTATTATAACAGTAAAATAGATACTATATGGGCTATTGCTACTAATGGTGATGGAGATCCTGGAACTTTTACAATTAATGGAGATGTTGTTACAAATATCATAGGAAAGGATAGTATAATAATTGACCCGGAAATATTGAGGGTTGGAATAGACACTATCAGATTTTCTTATACCAATGGTGCAGTAAATTTCTATATTGAAGAAACATTTAATCTAGATTCAATAGGTAATACATATTTTACTGGCTTAGATCCAGAATATTGTGAAGACGATAATCAAGAAATATTACTTACTTGTAACCGAGATGATGGCACTAATGTCTTTGCAACAATTAATGGTATTGCAGATATTAATAATAACGATGTTAATGCCGAATTTAACCCTTCAAATGCTGTATTAGGTAGCAATATAATAACTTATACATTTACTAGAGATTATTCTAATTGTTACAAAGAATATAATCAATCTGTTGAAATAAATAAAACACCAGAATTTGCATTTTCACTTGATAATATTTGTGTTGAAAATGAAAATGATTCGGTTTTATTCACTTCTGATACTTTAATTACTGATAATGTTGTGGATTGGTATTGGCGTGTGAATAATTCTGTAACTATACAAGAAAGGTATGTAGATAGCTCTTATTTCTCACTTGTACCTCAAATAAATAATTCCATAGCATTAACACTAACTACTGATAAGAATTGTTCTAATAAAATAGATACTTCTATATTTATAGGATCTAAGGTAGATTTGGATTTTACATGGGATAAAGAGTGTGATGGTGAAACAATTACCTTTAATGTCTTGCAAAATACAGTTCCTGGTGGTGTTGATAGTATAAAATGGGATTTTGGAGGCTTAGGAACAATTGTAGATATATCAGATATTTATAATCCACAATTTAGATATGATGCTCCAGGTGGATATGACGTAGTTTATCAAGAATATACAAGTACCTGTGATTCAATTTCTGAAAGTAAAAGAATTGGAATCAGACCATCCATAACTATTGAAAATGGTGGTTATGTTGAAGATCTTGAAGAACATCCTGATATTACAGGCTGGGCTGTCGATATTTTAGAAAGTACTGTAAACCCTTCTTGGGATTGGGGACCACCGAACGCTTCTATTATTAGTTCCGCTGCAAGTGGTTCAAACGCTTATGTTACCGACCGAACTGGTAATTATAACGATAATGAGAAATCGTATGTTACAAGTCCTTGTTTTGATTTTTCTGCATTACAAAAACCAATGATAAGTTTAGAATTTATTGCTGACTTGGAGTTGGTCTATGATGGTGTTAAACTTGAATATTCGGTAGAAAAGGATATTTGGAATACTGTTGGTGCGTTTAATGAAGGAATTAATTGGTATAATTCATTTAATGTTATTTCTCTTGGTCAATCTGTTGGATGGACAGGAAATGGAAATGGAGCTGATGAATCGGAATGGAATATTGCAAAGTTTTGGCTTGATGATCTAATGGGAGAAGCAGGAGTGAGATTTAGATTTGTGTTAGGAACAAATGATGGAGGGACTCCTATGGAAGGTTTTGGTTTTGATAATATCTTTATTGGTGAAAGAAACAGGATGGTTTTACTAGAACATTTTGCAAATCCTGAAGAAGATGATTTTGTCAAAACACAAAATATAATCAAAGGAATTGCAAATGATAATCCACAGGATGTTTTACCCATTCAATTCTTTACAAGTTTTCCAAGCACAAATGACGTTAGTAATTTTTATACTGCTGGTCCAAGCGCAAGGTCTCTGTATTTTGGTATTTCTCAAGTGCCATACTCAGTTGTTGATGGTGGAGACAGGAAGTTTGATTACTCAAGTGAACATGAATTAGAAAATACTCATATAAATAGGAGAATGCTTGAAGAATCCAAGTTTGAAATTAAAGTAAAACAAGGCTTGGATGGAACTAATTTGAATGTACGAGCTACAATAACAGCAATAGACAGTGTAGAAAAATCTAAGTTAAGTATTAGAGCTGTTGTTGTAGAGAGAGATGTTAATTCATATATGAATGTGGTTAGAGCTATGTTACCTGATCCAGCTGGAGTTTTAATTGATGAAAAGTGGGAAATTAATGATTCAATCAATTTATTTCAATCCTGGGAAATTCCTACAGAAGTTAATGTGGATAGTGTAACTACTATTGTTTTTTTACAAAACGAAGAAACAAAAGAAATTTATCAAGCAGCTTATACTAATATTTTTAGTACTGTGCTAACGTCAATTAATGAGACTTTTGAAAACATCCTTGACATTGAATATACTGTGTTTCCAAATCCTGCAAATGAAATACTAACCATTAAATTATATAAATCCTTAACTTATGCACTTGATATTAACATATTTAATAATGTTGGAATGCTTGTTAAATCGGGAAAACTATATAAAGGTAATATTCAGCGCGAGATAAATATAAATGATTTACCTGCTGGAGTGTATTATTTAAAACTTGGAAATACCGATAAGCTATTTGGAACGAAAAAGATTATTAAAACTAATTAGATCTTAAAAAGCAGAAAATGAACTACGTCAGTATTAAAATTACTGATGTAGTTTTTTATTTAATTATTATGAGAGTTTCTATTTCTATTTCGACCTTGTTTTCTAGGCTTTTTTCTCAAATTATCCTGGTCTTGAGTCATATGCATGAAAAGTTTTTGAAGATCTTCTTGCTGCTCATTATTACAAATTTTCTTTAATTCAAGAAAATGATTTATAGTAGACTTTTTTAATTCATAATGTAATAAACCTATATCTTTAGCAATTTCATCTAAACTTTCCTGATCCGGATTTACTTTAGCAATTTCATTCATCATAAAATTACGCTTTTTATTAAGTTTTAGAGTTATATTATGTGTTGCTCTCATATTTGTTCTAGATATTTCCTTAAATTGTTCAAATTGCTTGTCTGTCAATTTTAATTCTTCTTTAATAAAACGGTGCATGCCCTGAATTCGAACTTCATCTTTCATATTTTTCATTTCAGCAAATTTCTTAGTTTGAATTCTGTTGTGAAAATAAATTGTTGAAAGTGCTGAAATATTTATCGCAATTAAAAGTATCATAGTACTTATAAAAAGTGTTTTTTTTGTTTTTGTTTCCATAACTTATTCTTTTGAAGTTCCAGGTAAATCCGTTATTCTTTAATCAAACCATCTTCGTCAATTAAAAGATTTTCAATTGTTTCAATTTCAAAATCATTTAAGTATTGATATTCTGTATAGGTTTTGATATAATTTTTTTCATCATCATTTAAATCGGATATTTGATTTTGTCCGTTTGGCACTGTACTTGATCCAATCAGAATTCCAATATAAACAGCTATTATCAAGGAAGACAAGTAAATCATAGGCTGAACTATTTTTCTGGATAACAGGTTTACAAAAATAGATTCTCTAGGATTAGCCCTATTTTCCATTTTTTGTTTTAATCTGGTAAAATAGAATGCCTGTTCTTCTATGTCAGTTCTTGGTTTCAACAAATCTAAGGTATTTTTTAATTTATTGAATACACGCTTGCAATCTTCACATGAGTTTATATGATTATTAAATTCTAAAATTTGCTTTTCCGAAAGTTCATTAGCAATATAATTGGGTATTATATTTTTAAGATCTTTGCACTTCATAACTCTTTTTTTTAGTTTGACACATTAATTTAATCTTTATTACAATCATTATCAATTCTTTTGATAATACTCAGTAATAATTTTATGTAACTTTTTCTTCCCGCGGTTAATTAAAACACCAACTTCTGTAACAGAAATAGTCATTATCTCTGAAATTTCTTTATATGATAAATCTTCGAAATAACTAAGAGAAACTGCTACACTTTGTTTTTTAGGTAATTTACTTAAAGCAAAATACAAAGCTTTTTTGTTTTCTTCAAGTTCAATATTTTCACCTGGTTTTAATTCCTGATCTTCTGGAACAGGAGTTTTGCTTTCATTTCCGAAAATAAGATCCAAACTTGTAAACCTGTTTCTTTTTTTAACGGATCGGAGATGATTTAGCGATTTGTTAACTGCTATCCGGTAAAGCCATGTTGTAATCTTTGCATCTCCTCTGAAACTCTCTATTGATTCATATATTTTTATAAAAACTTCTTGTGAAATATCCATTGCATCATCAAAATTATTTAAAATGTTATTACAAACATTTAAAACTAATTTATGATACTTCTCGACAAAAATCCGAAAAGCTTCTTCGTCACGATCAGCAATCTTATTTAAAAGTATTTTATCGTCCATTAAATGCTTCGTATATCAAATATTTATTTTGACACGTAAAAAGTAATTTTATTACAAAATAAAGGTAAAGCTTTTATAAATCTGAACATAGTATCAAGATTATTGTTTTTATGAGAAACTATAAATTTAAAAAACAGATTATGAGTTTAGATAATATTTTTGATAAATTATGGCTTGATTATACAACACAAAACCCTGATGTGCAAAAAGTGTACGAACTGTTTACTAACGAAGGTGAAACGGTTTTAAATGATCATATTGCATTTAGAACATTCGATGATCCTCGAATTAATATTGACGTACTGTCGAGAGTTTTTATTGAGCATGGATATGAAGAAAAAGGACAATATGAATTTGCAGAAAAGCATTTGTATGCAAAACACTTCGAACATAAAACTAGAAAATCTCCCAGAGTTTTTATAAGTCAATTAATAACGAAAGACTTTAGTCCTTTTTTGCAAAAATATGTAAAAAATTCAGTTGATAGTATGTCAAAAGCATATTTGAATTCCGATGAATTAATATATTCCGGAAATATTTTCGGAACACATACATATGAAACATATCTTCAATTGCGTACTGAATCTGAGTATGCAGCATGGTTATATGTATATGGATTTAGAGCTAATCATTTTACGGTAAGTATTAATGCATTAAAAAAATATAATACAATTGAAAAAGATAAACAGTTTAAGCTGAATGAATTCGGAGGTGAAATAAAAGGCACAAAAGAGGAACTTTTGCTTCAATCAAGTATTATGGCCAATCAAATTAAAACTGAATTTAGCGACGGAGTTTATAATATTCCTGGATGTTATTATGAGTTTGCACAAAGATTTCCAGATAAAACAGGTAAACTTTATAGTGGATTTATAGCAAAATCTGCTAATAAAATTTTTGAAAGCACTGATTTTTACAAATAAGATTATTAGAGGGTGTCTCAAAAGGAAGATAACTGTCATTCCCTTGAAAAAGGGAATCTCTTACTTATATTTTAACAAATAATTACGAGATCTCCAATCAAGTTGGAGATGACAAAAGTGCCTTTTGAGACACCCTCTTTTTATTGAAACCAAAAGAATTTAAACTGTTCATAAATTTTGTATACTTCTTTAATATCTTTGCATAGCTTGTATTTTCAAAAGATTATATTTGCGTGTAAGCAAATAAATCAATAAAGCTTATTTGTAAACTAAAGAAAATTAGTGCAATATGATGAGATATCGACTCCTATTAGCTTTTATTACATTGAATATGTTTTTAGTAAAGTTTAGTTATGCCCAAGATTCAAGCATAATAGTTAATAATCAAGAATTGTGGGTAAATTCAATTATGAATAAAATGTCTCTTAAGGAAAAGATAGGACAATTATTTATGGTAGCTGCATATTCTAATAAGGATCAAAAACACATAGATGAAATTTCTTATATCATTAAAAAATATAAAATAGGAGGATTAATATTTTTTCAGGGTGGCCCTGGTCGGCAAACAAACCTTACAAATAAATATCAGTCATTATCAAAAACTCCATTAATGATTGCTATTGATGGTGAATGGGGTCTAGGAATGCGATTAGATTCTACAATAAGTTACCCTCGACAAATGATGTTAGGAGCAATACAAAATGATTCATTAATTTATAGTATGGGTTATGATATTGCTGAACAAATGAAACGATTGGGCATACACGTTAATTTTGCGCCAGTCGTTGATGTTAATAATAATCCCTTGAATCCTGTTATTAACGTTCGATCTTTTGGAGAAGATCCTGAAAATGTTGCACAAAAGGGAATTATGTATATGAGAGGAATGCAAGATGCTGGAATTATAGCAACTGCTAAACATTTTCCTGGGCATGGCGATACCGATAAAGATTCTCATTACACCTTACCTTCAGTTTTACATAAGCGTGAAAGATTGGATTCCATTGAGTTAAAGCCGTTTAAAGATATTTTTGATGCAGGCATTGAAGGTGTAATGGTTGCTCATTTAAATGTTCCCGAATTAGGAACTCAAAAAGATACTCCAACAACTCTAACAAAAAGTGTTGTTACAGGTTTATTAAAGGAAGAAATGGCTTTTGAAGGTCTAATATTTACAGATGCTCTAAATATGAAAGGAGCTACAAAGTATTATGATGCGGGTGAAATAGAATCTCTCGCATTAAAGGCTGGTAACGATGTGTTACTTTTTCCTGTAAGTGTTTCAAAAGCAATTTCTTTAATAAAAAAGCAGGTTCGTAAGGGTGAAATTTCAAGGGAAAGGATAGATGAAAGTTGTAGAAAAGTTTTGGAAGCAAAATATAAGGTTGGTTTGCATCAGAACAATAAAAAGAAACAGATTATTAAAAAAGAAAATCTTGAAAAAGATCTAAATAAGTTAGTATATGAAGTTACACGTTGCGATTTAATTGACGCAGGCTTGACATTGATTAAAAATGAAAAGAGTTTACTACCCATAATAAAACTTAATCGCAAGAAATTTGCTACTTTAGCATTTAATACGGATGAAATTACCAAGTTTCAGAAAACACTTTCAAAATATTCCGAAGTTGATCATTTTACTTACAATGAAAGGAGTAAGGATTCCTTATTTCAAATATTGAAAGAATATGATGTTGTTTTTACAAGTATTCACAATACTTCCTATTGGCCTTCTGGAAATTATAAGGTTGAGTTTAAGCATTTGAATCAAATTGCAAACCTAGCTAAAGAAACAAAAGTTATTTTTAACGTTTTTGCTAATCCGTATTGTTTGCGAAAGTTTGAGATGATAGACAGCATTGATGCAATTTTAATTGCTTATTCTGATGATTCTGACGTTCAAAGTGCTGCCGCACAAGCTATGTTTGGGGGAATAGAATTGTCAGGTAAATTGCCTGTAAGTATAAATACGAATTATCCTTTTGGAACGGGAATTGAGATTAAAAAAAAAATAAGACTTACTTACGGTATCCCCGAACAAGCAGGAATTTCATCCAATCAACTTTTTAAAATAGATTCAATTGCTCAATATGCAATTGATACGATGGCAACTCCTGGATGTCGTATTCTTATTGCACGCAATGGAATTGTATTTTACGATAAAGCATTTGGATATCATACTTATACCAAGAAAATTCCGGTAAAGGAAAATGACCTGTATGATATTGCTTCAATTACCAAAATCGCAGCAACAGTCCCATCTTTAATGAAATTATATGAGGATAGCTTGTTCTCAATTGAAGGTAAATTGTCTGATTACTTACCCGAATTAGATACAACAAATAAAGGCGATTTGAAAATGAAGGATATTTTAACTCATCAAGCTCAATTTAATGGTTGGATTCCATTTTACTATTCGACTCTCGAATCTTTATATCTGGATCAGAAATTATTGAATAATAAATTTACAGAAGAATTTCCTTACAAAATTGGAAATCACGCATATATGGCTAAAAATTCAAAATTTAAAGATAATATTTATAGCTATTATCCAAAAACTGGATATTCAACTAAAGTAGCTTCTGATTTCTATATTTTGGATTCATATAACGATACGATATACGATAAAATTCGAAAATCAAATTTATTAGATGAAAAGGAATATCGTTATAGTGATTTAGGTTATTATTATTTTTATAGAATAATAGAAAATTCTGTGAATGCAGATTTTCAAGATTATGTTGATTCTGTTTTCTACGATGGCTTAGGAGCTTACAGAACAACTTTCTTGCCTCTCGAAAAATTTGAAAAATTGGATATTGTTCCAACCGAAAATGACATGGTTTTCAGAAAACAATTATTACATGGATTCGTGCATGATCCCGGGGCTGCAATGTTAGGTGGAGTTTGTGGACATGCTGGATTATTCTCTACCGCAAATGATTTGGCAAAGTTAATGCAGATGTATTTAAATGGAGGAGAGTATGGTGGAACAAAATATTTTAACAAAGAAACAATAAAATTATTCACTACGAGTCCTTTCTTAAATAATGATAATCGGCGCGCTTTGGGTTTTGACAAACCTCAAATGGATTTTTCACGGTCTGGCCCAACTTGTCAGAGTGTATCAAGTAAAAGTTTCGGTCATTCTGGTTTTACAGGAACTATTGTCTGGGCCGATCCGAAAGAACAAATCGTTTACATTTTTCTTTCAAACAGAATTCATCCCGATCAGGATAATAATAAATTGATACAAACGAATGTGCGCACAGACATTCAACAAGTAATTTATGATGCAATAATCAAATAGATAATTGCAGAATAAAAAAAGCTGATCAAAATAAATCGATCAGCTTTTAAATTATATTATTTTATATTATTCAAATTTTTTGAATACTTCTTTTATCTTATTCATTGCATCACGTAATTGCTCTTCGGTGATAACTAATGGAGGAGCAAAACGGATAATGTTTCCATGAGTTGGTTTAGCTAAAACACCATTCTCAGCCATTGCAACACAAACATCCCAGGCTGTTTTACCTTCTTTGTTTTTAATTACAACTGCGTTAAGTAAACCTTTACCACGAACTAGCTCAATCATGTCAGATTGTATGCTATTAAACTCATCACGGAATATTTTACCAAGGCGTTCAGCATTTTCCTCTAAATTTTCATCTTTAATAACATCTAAAGCAGCCATTGCAACTTTACATGCAATTGGGTTACCACCAAAAGTAGATCCATGTTCACCCGGCTTAATGCATAGCATAATATCATCGTTTGCTAAAACAGCAGATACCGGAAATACCCCACCAGAAATTGCTTTACCCAAGATCAAAATATCAGGTTTAACACCTTCATGATCACAAGCTAACATTTTACCCGTACGAGCAATACCTGTTTGTACTTCATCGGCAATAAATAATACATTGTATTTTTTACAAAGTTCGGAGGCTTTCTTTAAATATCCTTCTTCTGGAACATAAACGCCAGCTTCACCTTGAATAGGTTCAACTAAAAATGCAGCAACATTTGAATCTTTTAACTCATTTTCTAATGTTTCAAGATCGTTATAAGGAATTTTTACAAATCCAGGTGTAAATGGACCAAATCCATTATAAGCATCAGGATCAGTCGACATGGAAACAATAGTAATAGTTCTTCCATGGAAGTTTTCATTACAACAAATTATTTTTGCTTGGTCCTCTGCGATTCCTTTTTTCATGTAACCCCACTTACGAGCAAGTTTAATTGCAGTTTCGTCGGCTTCAGCACCAGTATTCATTGGTAATACCTTATCAAAACCAAAATATTTAGTTACGTATTCTTCGTATTCACCTAAAATATTATTGTAAAAAGCTCTTGAAGTTAATGTAAGCTTTTGAGCTTGCTCGTGCATTGCACCTACAATTTTTGGATGGCAATGTCCTTGGTTAACTGCAGAATAAGCTGATAAAAAATCATAATACTGCTTTCCTTCTACATCCCAAACGTGAACGCCTTCTCCTCTTTCCAATACAACAGGTAGTGGATGATAATTATGAGCTCCATATTTATCCTCTTTTTGCATATAATCTTGACTTGTCATTTTTGCCATAATTTTGATTTTTAATGTTTATATATTTATAATTGATATTTTCTTCAGCATACAATTCTATGAAATCATTTCGTGATAATCAACACCTAAATGAATATTTTATTAAAATACTTAATATTATATAACATATTTAAGATTTAATAGGTAATTTGTTTTGGATTTTGAACTCTTTACAAAACGAGTTGTTAGTTATATATAATTAAATATTAAACAAATATGGAAAACATAAATCAATTGATTAAGGATAGATATAGTACAGTAATATTTTCATCAAAACATGTAGAAGAGAATAATCTAACATTGCTATTTGATGCTGCTCGTTGGGCTCCATCGGCTTTTAATGAACAGCCATGGAGATTTATTGTAGGTATAAAAGCTAATGATGAAAATTATGAAAAACTATATAATAGTTTAGTTGAAGCAAATCAAAATTGGGCAAAATACGCACCTGTTTTAGTGTTAAGTATTGCTTTAAAAAACTCTACAGTTACTAATAAACCTAATAGATTTGCACAATACGATACTGGTATGGCTGTAGCAAATTTAATTACTCAAGCCACAAGTTTGGGTTTATATGTTCATCAAATGGGAGGATTTAGTGAAAGTAAAGTTCGCGAACAATTTGCCCTAGAAGATAAATTTGAAATTATGGCCATTATGGCTATTGGTTATAAAGGTGAAATAGAATTATTCCCGGAAGATTTGAAAGAGCGTGAATTAAAAAACCGTACACGAAAAAGTTTGGATGAAATATTGCTATAATAACAGTTATAAGACAATGCTCAGCTCTTTTTCTTATTAAAAAATCTTTTAAAGGTTTCTAGTTTGCATATTTAATAATAACAATAGTTAAACTTCGGCATATATTTTGCGTATATGTTAGCGCAAATGGATCAGGTTTTTATTATGTATTATAGCGTTTGTGCTATTATAGTTTTGCGCTGCGCGGTATAATACTAAGTAATTATGTTTGACTAATTAAAGGTTTGTTTGTATTTTTAGTGTGACTGAGCAATCATTTAAATTATCTTTTTTGAAAAAAATGATTAAGGGTTAAACAAATAATATAAAGTAAATATTGGTATCTAAAATAAAATCATCAATTATGAAAAATTTAAAATTCCTTTTAGTTTTACTATTAATTATTAATTTTTCTTGTAGAGATAAAGAAATCGATAATCCAATTAAAGATTGGTTTCAGGATCCTCCAGTTAGTCCGGTAACCCAAACAATAAAAACTGTAGTTCCTGTTGGATATGCAGCTTCGCTGGTTGTTATGGATATGAAAGGATATAAATCCACTAATACAAAGTCTGTACAAGAAAAAAGCTCAAAAATATTATACGTTGATACAAATATCGATTACCCATATAAATTTAAAGGTGATACATATGGTGAAATGATAATTGCTTATGTGCAAACTGATACAAATACAGCTTTAGTATCTGTATTTTTTACTGATATGGATATTATTTCAGGTAATTTCGAATTACAAAATGTAATTGCTTTTCCTGTTGTTATAGATAATATTAATAAAAAGATAACTGCTGTTTATGCGTCTATGGATATTAATTTAGGTGCTGATTTGTTCGATATAGATTTAACACAAGAGGAAACAACTGAAAGCTTAGGAAAATTAAATAATCAAGCAATAACAGATAACAGTGATGTTGAAATTGCCGTAACGCAAGATGCCTGGATTATTGAGATTTTTCACAATGATACTTATGATAATTTATTGGATGACAATTTCAAAATATCTGGGGGGCAACAAGCAATTGCAGTTGAAGATTTTGAAACAGAATCGTCTGCAGGCGTTTTGCAAATGGCCATGATAAATGTAGATTTTTCATCTGAATGCATAGAAAATCCAACAAGTGGATATGTATTTATGCAAGATATAGAAGTAGAATCATCAACAAATAATACTGAAATTGTTTTCGGTCACGTATTTTATGAATTTACACCTAGTTGCGATGGACAAATTTTAGTTGATATTGCAACGGGTAATTTTATTTTTGCTATTGGATCTAGGTTGGATCTAGATCTAATTTAGATCTTTAAGAATATTGAAAAAAAGAAGATGTCCAAAAAATGTAACCCACTTCGACAAGCTCATTGTGACAATGTGTAAATCAGCTATTTGTCATATTGAACTTGTCGAAATATGATCAGTATCGGTGCTTCTTGTACATCCACCTTTATATTTTCAATAGTAATTATTCTATCGATAGATTAACATCTAAAATAAATTCATCATAAATCATATTATCGCCAAGACTGTCGAAAAACTTTCCAGAACCGTAACGAATATCGTATTTTGTTCTGTCAATACTTATAGATGCGGAGTAGCCGGTTTCTGTTTTCATTGTTTTGAATGCAATAGGATGAGTAATGCCTTTAATTGTTAATTCTCCAGTTACATCTGCAGCATTATCCTTTAATGGAGTACTTTCTGTTATTTTTAATGTGGCAACAGAAAAATTCTCTACGCTAAAAAAATCATCCGATTTAAGATGCCCAACTAATTTCCCATTCCATTCAGGATCTTCTAAATCTTTGTTGTTAATGCTATTCATATCAATATGAAAAACTCCTACCAGAGTTTTATCATTTTTAAGAGTAATAGATCCATCTTTTAGATTAATAAATCCCCAATGCTCGCCTGTTACTTTTTTACCTGTCCACTTTAGCTCCGATTTTAAAGTGTTAACAGAAAATTCTTGCGCTACTGCTGTAAACCCTATTAACAGAATAGCTAATAAAACATTAATTTTTTTCATAAGATTTTAATTTAATTTATTGTTTCCTAAATGTTAGATTTATATAACAATAGAGTAAACAATATGTTTAAAAAAGTAAAAAATCTGTTAAAAAAGTTGGACAAAATAATTAAAGGTTTCCTTTAAAATCAAAGTTTAATTGAATTTGAAGATTGGAAATATCAGAAATTATTTTCTTTATTGTAGTTTTTTCAATATCGGTTAATTCTTCAATATTAATTAAATTATCTGGATCACGCTTTTTTAAAAGTTCGTTAGTTTGCGATTTAAATCGTAATAGCATAAGATAATTATACGATACATTTATTTCATTGAACAATGTCTTGTTTATTTGATTTGCAGCGTATAGTTTTTCTAATCGAATTAAAGAGTTTGTTGCATGAATTTTATTATTTAATGAATACAAACGAATAAAACTTGTAATAGGTAATATTATCTTTTTTATGTCGAGCGTATTCTGATCATTGTTTTTTGAATTACTAACAATGTTCCCAAACAAATTTACTACAGATTTATAATTTAAAATAGGATTTGCCATATGTTGAAAAAATACGGCCTTGTTCTCAATTGCTTGAAAGATGAAATTCTGAAGATTTTTTGTTAAGTTCTTTTCATTATTTATACATCTTAAGTCAAAAAAGATTCCTGCTTCCAGAATACTCTTTGGATCACTATTGTTTATCCAATTTGTAAATTGATTTTCCCATTCAGTTATTGATAATACCCATTTAGGGTTGTTAGCCATAACTTCGCCCTTACAATATTTAAAACCGAGTTGATTAAGCGCTTTTGTAACTTTTTCTCCTAACTCAAGAAAATATTTTTTATAAACTAAGTGATTGTTTTTATCTACATTTTCAAAAATTATGGCATTATCTTGATCAGTAGCTAAAGTTTGTTCCATTCTACCTTCACTGCCAACAGCTATAAAAGCAAATTTGCAAGGAGGTGAACCTAGCGAATCAATAGCTAAAGCAATTAGTCTATTGGTAATTGCATCAGTTAAAGATGTAATTATTCGAGTAATATTTTGAGTTCGTGCTCCGCTATCAATTAAAGCTTTTATTAATATAGGTAGCTTGTTGGTTATTTTCTCAATATATTCTGTGTTTTCAGCAATCTCAACTTCTCTGACAAGGTAACTTATTGAGTTTCTATGCATTGCATGAACATCATTGTTATTAAGTACACCTATTATTTTGGATTTATTATTTTTTACTGCCAAATGAGAAACATTCTGCTTGTTAAAAATTAACACTGCTTCGTACAATAATAAGTTATCTTGTACTTCCAACACAGGAGCAGTCATTATTTGTGCAATAGAATTTGAAGAATCAAAGTTTTTGGCTAAAACTCTCGATCTTAAATCGCTATCAGTTACTATACCTATAATATTATTGTTCTGTGTAATAAAAAGTACGTTTTGATTTTTTTTTGTCATGATTAAAGCAACATCATGAATTGAAGTTTCAATATCACATTTAAGTAAATCCTTTACAAAATGCTTAATTGGTTGATTCATTAATAGGAGTGAAGTCTGAATTTCATTTGATAGCTGTTTTGTTTGCTTTTCAACGAGTTCAACTTTAGTAATATCTTTAACAATAATAATATAACCTTCTTGTTTCCCAAAATATACTTTCGATATGGTTAGTACAACATCTTTTTGAGGTTTGTTTAAAACTTTAAGTTGTGTGTCAAAAGATACCGATTTCCCCGGATTTTTAATTTTTAATTTAACATTATCCCAACCGATATCGAAAATAGAATCAAAATTTAGTGAAATCACGTAACTCGCTGAGCTACCAAGCATATTGTTAAATTTTACATTTGAAAATTTAATTTTGTTATCTATTACTAGTAACGTTCCATCAATTGATGCTTCTACCAGTGATTGATATTTTCGTCGTGAAGATTTTAGTTTATTTTCAATATTGCGTCTTTTCCTTTCAATATCAAGACTTTGCTTAACAATAAAAAGAATTATTAAACTAACTATTCCTATTACAATAAAAGTTATTTTAATAAGTCGATTTTCAAGAGCAGATATTTCTTCTTTAACATCTTCTAAATATATTCCTGTTCCAATAATCCAGTTCCAATCCGAATATAATTTTACAAATGAAAGTTTTGGTACAACCCGACTTGAATCGTCTTTCCATTGCCACATATAATCGATAAAACCTTCTGTACTATTTTTAACGGTATCAACAGCAACTACAAATAAAGCTTTACCTTCCTGATCAAAATAGTTGGTTAATTCTTTGCCATTTAATTCCTTTCGATACGGATGCAT
The DNA here is from genome assembly GCA_027859205.1 of Bacteroidales bacterium. Classification (GTDB taxonomy): domain Bacteria; phylum Bacteroidota; class Bacteroidia; order Bacteroidales; family UBA12077; genus UBA12077. The sequence goes on from JAQIBH010000160.1 coordinate 38,066, forward strand.
TATCATTCTGGGAACTAGATCGGTAATCCAGAAATAGTCTTTGCTTTCATCACCGTAACGCATCTTTTCTATTTTATTTATTGCAAGTTGCTGCGCCTCTTCAAGTGATATAAGTCCATCTTTGTAATTCTGATCATAATCTTCGATAAGACTCCAAGCAGTATTTACAAGTTCGCTTATCATTTCCCGTTTTTTATCAATTATATTGTTTTCAAAAACAGGAATAATAAATATATAAATAGAGATAATAAATAATGCAATAGCAAGTATAGAAGGGAAAACAATTCCAGATAAGAATCTTCGAATATCTTTAGGCGTTAAATACATGATTTAACTTTTTAATTCTCTTTTCGCTTAGGAGGGAATAATTTCTGAATTAAATTTCTTTTTTTCAAGTCTTTGCCTAATAAAATATTTAAATTATTTTCGGCAGTTAGATTTTGATCCCACAATTCAATTGCTTTTTGATAGCTTTCAATTGTTTGTTCGTATTGTTCTTTATGCCTATATATTATACCTAAATTAGTATAAGCAACAGATAATCTTCTTTTTGTTTCGTATTGCGCCGTTTCTATTTCTTTGACTCTATTTTTTAGAAAACGATTTTTGTTTTTTTCAGAATATTGCTCCAAAGCTTTCAAATAATCTTTATCAAGTATTATATTTATTTGATCAGAAGTTTTGTCACTATATTCTTTGAGCCAATTTTCATAAATGAGGATGCTTTTTTGAACTGATATTTGCCCTAATTGAATAAGCGAATCTTTTGATAATAACATATATTCTTCGGGAGCATTGTCATAAATAGCCATGGTTAGATAAGCAGCTGCTCTGTTATTGTACAGTACACCAACTTCGAACGATTCCGCAAAATGATTAACACTTTTATATATGGATTCAACTGAATCGAGTAGAGCAAATACATTTACAAAATCATTTTGTGCCGCATAGGCATTATATTTTTTATATAATTCGCGTGCATCTGTTATTCTAGGATCTTTAGAAGAGTTAACATCCTTATAATAAAAATATGAGAATGATATAACAATAAAAGAAAGAGCAATCATCACAAGGATGAGTGCTCTTTTATTTTTATTTATAGTGATACTCATTATGAGTGTACATTTAATACTAAGAATTTACGTATTTCAAGAGGTGTTTCAGGTGTAAGTTTTGAAACAACAATATTTGTTAGAATTGCAAGTGGTGCTCCAATCCACGCAAAATACCAAGCTCCAAGCCAATAATTTACAAATTCGTAATATGGTAATGTAACACCTTCTTTACCTGCAATAAAGTAAGTTAAAGCAATTACAGCAACCAATAGTCCAGCTATTAATCCAGCAATTGCACCTTGCTTATTTGACCCACTCCACCAAATCCCTAATAAGAATAATGGGAATATTGTAACTCCTGCTAATGAGAATGCTACTGCAACTAATTGTGCAATTAAAGCCCAATTTTTCAACGCTAAAAGCGTTACAATCACGGCCATTAAAACAGTTCCCAAACGTGCCATTAATAATTGCATTTTTGGAGATGCTTTGGGATTAATAATTTTTACATATAAATCGTGAGCAAATGCTGATGAACCTGCAACAAGTAAACCAGAAACGGTCGAGAATGCAGCAGAAACACCACCCGCAGCCAACAATCCAACAATAAGTGGATTAACACCGCCAAGTTGTGCAGTATAAACAACAATTGCATCTTTAGCTAACTTTCCAACTTCAGGATTTGCAGATAATATTTTACCAAATGCTGCATACACAGGAGCACTCCAATAAAGTATACTAATAAAGAATAATCCCCAAACAACAGACCATCGAGCATCTCTTGCTTTTGGCACAACATAAAAACGTTGAATTACATGCGGTAAACCAGCTGTTCCAATCATTAATGAAAAAGCAATTGCAATCCATTGAAAGAAAGTTTGACCAGTTGCAGAGTCCCAAGGCATTGCATATTCAGGAGCAGGAACCATTGCATACTCATGTCCAAAAGAATTAAACATTTGTGTAGTTTCGGCAATTGGTACACCAGAAACTATATCAGAAACAACTGAACCGTAACCTATTTGAGGTAATAACCAGAAATAATCAAATTTGAACGTTAATATAAATAATGGAATAAGGAAAGATACAATAATGATAACATATTGTATCTGCATATTTTTAGTAACTCCTAACATTCCAGATATTAAAGTGTAAACTAACACGACTGAACCACCGATAATTACAGCAAGCGCATAGTCAATTCCTAAAATCCATTTAAACATAATTCCAATTCCACCAAACTGACCTACACAATATGAAATAGATATAAGAATTGCAATAATAGCACCAACTGCTCTTAATCCTTGAGAGTAATAACGATCGCCAATAAAATCAGCTGCTGTATATTTGCCATATTTACGAATTTGTCCAGCCATAAGGATTAATAATAAAACATAGCCGCCAGTCCAACCAACAACATAAGCTAATCCATGATAACCTGTACCATACATAAGTGCCGCCATCCCAAGAAATGATGCTGCACTCATCCAATTTGATGCGATAGCCATTCCCGATCCTACTCTTGAAATGCTACGACCGGCAGCATAAAAGTCTGTAGTATCTTTAGCTCTAAATACAATTCCTACTAAAACAAATACACATAATATTGTAATTAAAATAATGGCTGGTCCCATTTTAAAACCACCTTCTAATTGTGTTGATGCTCCTGCAGCAAACAATAACGAAGGTGTCAGTAATAATATAATAGGTAATAAAAACTTTTTCATAATTATTGAATTTTGAAATGTAAGGAATTATTCTTCTATGCCTAACTCAGCATACTTTTGATCTACACGGTAACAGTACAACCAGCACAAGAATACAAAGAGTACTAATAAGAATACGGCAGTATAGAAGTAATGAAAGGGAAATCCTAAGAATACAAAATCAGTTAAGAATGACTGATTATGAATTAAGTATGTAGACATTATAGCTGGAATCATTTCCTTATTAACATCTTTAAATGAATCCATTTCAGTTGAAGTTAAACTTAATGAAAGTATAAGCCTTCTTGGATCACTTTGTTGTAAACCCAAAATTGAACTTGTAACTTGCGAAAGAGATTTTTTAGCATTGATATATGCAGGCTCAGAAATAGCAGCTATTTCCGATATTATTTTTTCTAATTCTCTAGTTTTATCAACTAAAAGATTCTTCTCTAATGAATCGGCTAATTGATAAGTAACCCAACTAACTGCATTACATAAAGTTGCTTTTTCATTAGGCTTAATAAATACTTTTCCTAAAACTGAAAGCGAAGTGTGTGCAAATGTTTGCATTTCTTCTACGCTTGCATTTTCTGTTGAAATATTTTCCCAAACCTTTTCATATTTTACATATGCATCTTCCGGTGTTGGTTTCTCAATTGCTCGCAAAAGAAAATGAAAACCAAATACTGCGACTGCCCATACTAAAATCAATTTTATGGCCAAGTTTCTGTTCCATTTAGCCATGGCAGTAGTCGGTTTAAAAAAACTAATGTGATAATCGTTTTGATTAGTATCCATGTTTTTTTATTTTATAGTTTTTTAATAATGCGGGCTAAGTTAATTTTTTATTGTAGATATTCTATTAGTTTTTATGTATTTTAAAACATACTTTTTTATTAACATAGTTAAGTTTGTATAGACTAAAGTGTTGACGAACACCAAATTAGTTATGCAGATATTTGCATGTTTAGATTGTTTTTACAATACAGGATCCTGTAAAACTTCTTTAGCTCCTTTATAAAAATAAATTGCACTAAACGTCATAAATACATGGCTAATATCAAAATGATTAAACCATGGAGACAATCCCCATTGATTCATAAAAAATAATGCACCTATGGCTGATAACCCAACTGCGATCAGAAATAATTTACTGCCTTTTTTTCTAGTTTTAATAAAAACAACTAAATTGAAACTCAATACAATTACTAATAATCCATATGCAGAATGTATTTCAACAAAGAAAAAGTTAAGAGTAATAAATGTTACAGAAACAAATGTGACTAACTCAATAACATTAAACAAAGCAAAAAAAGTACCAACTTTGCTATTAATTAATGGTCGAGCATACTCAATTGATGCACGCTCAACTAGCATAATTGAAAACATGCTTGTAAGCCAACCAGGTAATTTCCATGGATTAGCAACATCTTTAAGTAAATTTCTGCCAAAAATATTTGAAATAATATTTACTAATTTTTCAGGAGATTCCCACTGTGCTTCGAATAAATATAAAAAACCATGCCCAATTATTCCACCAATTGCTGTAGCAATTCCCATGCTCAAAAAGTAGTACTTTAAGTATAAGTGAACTTTATTCTTAAGATTTATTCTATTTAACTTATAGAAAGCATAAATACAAACAAATGAGACGGCCAAATCTGTTATTGTAGTTACAGGTTCGTCAATACGCAAACCAAAAGGGAATATGGAAGGCTGATCGTAGATCATAATAATTGGTAAGATATATAACTATTTTGATTTTATCAAATACAATTAGTTTTAATATAATTTAAAGCTTTTTGTAAATTAAGTTGACTATTAATTATATTTGCTAATCTAAAAATAAAATTAATTAATTTTGAAAAAGGTTTTTATAATATCAATACTGATTTTACTAGTTGTATTAAAATCATCAGCTCAAGTAGATGAGTTTATACCATTTTATTCTTTTGGCTTAAAACAAGGCCTTAATTACTCATCGGTTGGTTTTAATCCTGGAATTAAGCAAGGTGCAACACTTGGATATACTGGAGGCTTAGTTTACAATTATCAAAGCGAAAAAAATTTCGCATTGCAAATTGAGTTAAATTATACTCAAAAAGGTTGGACTGAAGATTTAGATACCCTGAGCAATTCATATTCTAGAAAATTAGACTATATCGAATTACCTTTTATTACTCAGATTATTATGGGTAAACGGCCAAAAATGAAAATATATTTTAATTTAGGTACTTCATTTGCATATTTTTTATCGGAAAAAGAAAATGCAGAAATAAATAACGAGGATTACCGTCGCGAATATTATGAAAAAGAAGTAGAAAACTACTTTGATTATAGTGGTTTAGTTGAATTAGGAGTGAAACTTAATACAGGAATTGGGCGATTTCAAGTTGGAGTAAAATATCAATTTACTTTTACAGATTTATTTGATACGACTGAAGAAACAACTTATGATAATTCACAAAATCAATTTTGGAATTTATCTATTACATATTTTTTCCTAGATAATAGAAATTAATTTGCGTGAACATATTTATTTGCTTTGTGTTTAATTGTAAACAATAATTGTTAATTCAAGAAAAATGATATGAAAAAAATAGTAGCGTTCACTTTACTCATCCTTATAACAACAACTCTGATGTCACAAACTAAATCTTTTTACGATTTTAAAGTAAAAAACATTGATGGTGCTGATTTTGATTTGTCGTCACTAAAAGGGAAAAAAGTATTAGTTGTTAATACTGCATCGAAATGTGGATTTACACCTCAATATGAAGATTTACAGAAACTCTATGAAAAATACAATTCTTTGGATTTTGTTATTATTGGTTTTCCTGCTAATAATTTCTTAAAACAAGAGCCGGGTTCAAATTCTGAAATTAAACAATTTTGTACTTCAAAATATAATGTAACATTTCCTATGATGGGAAAAATCTCGGTAAAAGGTAATGATATTCACCCTTTATATGAGTGGTTAACAGAAAAAGAAAAGAATGGTAAATTGGATTCTGACGTAAAATGGAATTTTCAAAAATATATGATTGATGAAGAAGGAAATTTAGTTAATATGTTAAATCCAAAAATAAATCCTTTGGACGATCAAATTGTAAATTGGATAGAAAATAAATTATGATAAGTTAAATTGTTGTATTTATTCCGCATTCAGATAATTCTGAATGTGGTTTTTTTTAAAAAAATATTAGTTTTCTAGAATATATTTTAGGTAAATCTCATTTGCATATATATAAGGTAAACTTGTTTCTATATTAACCTGAGTTCGACGTAATACATTTGCTTAAACTTCTATTTGCCAGACGCTTGCTGATTTCATGTTAAAAAGTATCAAGTATCAAGCCCCAAGTATCAAGAAATAGATTATTTTG
>JAQIBH010000169.1 GCA_027859205.1 Bacteroidales bacterium
TTTGTAAATAATTTTGGACAATACAACAAATTATATGGTTCTATTGGAACAATTATGGTTATTTTATTATGGTTATATTTTAATTCTATTGCTTTAATTCTGGGTTTTGAGCTTAACGCCAGCATAAATAATGCTCAGCTAGAAAATGAAAATGAGTAATTATATCAAATTATGGGGGAAAAATATGATAATATAAATGGTGATCACACTCAAAAACCTTTTGGTAAAAGTGATGTTGACAAAAATCCATTTATAGAATTTAGTAAATGGGTGGATGAAGCAATAAGCGCAAAAATAAAAGAACCTACTGCAATGGTATTATCAACAGCAGGAAATAATCAACAACCATCTAGTCGAATGGTTCTTTTAAAAGAGATTAAGGATGAAGGTTTTATCTTTTACTCTAATTACGACAGTAAAAAGGGGCATCAAATCTCTGAGAATCATTTTGGAAGCTTGCTGTTTTATTGGCCTGAACTTGAAAAACAAATTAGAATAGAGGGCAGAATAGAAAAAACATCGGAAGAAATTTCAGAAGAATATTATTTAACTCGATCAGCAAAAAGGAGAATTGGAGCATGGGCTTCTCCTCAAAGTAAGGAAATTCCTAACCGAAAATTTTTAGAAAACAAACAAACGGAATTTGAAAAAATTTTTAGTGAAAATACTCCTAAACGACCAGATAACTGGGGAGGCTATGTTTTAACTCCTTATATTATTGAATTTTGGTTAGGCAGACCAAATCGTTTACATGACCGTATCGAATATTATTTAGATGGAGACGAATGGAAATTAAGAAGACTTGCTCCATGATTTTAAAATAAATTCAACTAATAACAAAAATCAATCATAAAAACTCAGATTCAAAATACCACAGGTCGATTAAATACTTTTGGAGGCGTTTTTACTCCATCAATCCTTACTATTTTAGGCGTGATAATGTACTTACGTTTTGGTTGGGTAGTTGGTAACGTAGGACTTATTGGTACATTAATTATTGTAATCATCTCAACCTTAATAACATTTCTTACTGCTTTATCAATTGCTGCAATTGCAACAAATGCACCTGTAAAAATCGGAGGTGCTTATTACATGATAAGCAGATCGTTAGGAATTGAAATTGGAGGTGCAGTTGGAATTCCATTGTACCTGGCTCAAGCATTTTCAATAGCATTATACATTATTGGTTTTTCGGAAAGTTTAGTAAATATATTCCCTTCATTAAATATGAAGCTTGTTGGAATAATTACAACATTATTATTAGGAACACTTTCATTATTTTCAACAAAAGCTGCCATTCGAGTACAATTTTTCATATTGGGTGTTATTGTTTTATCCTTACTTTCTTTATTTCTTGGCGGTCCCTTAACTGAGGCACAAACAGGAATTTGGAATATGAACGCGGGAGATTCAACAAGATTTTGGAAGGTTTTTGCAGTATTTTTCCCTGCAGTAACAGGAATTATGGCTGGTGTTAATATGTCGGGAGATTTAAAAGATCCTTCAAAATCAATTCCAAAAGGAACATTCTGGGCTATTGGTATTGGCTTTATAATTTATATGACAATTCCAATATTTTTAGCCTTTTGGGTTGACTCTGGCAATTTGATAAATGATCCATTGATAATGTATAAAATTGCGTTTTGGGGTGGCGCAATTCTACTTGGAGTTTGGGGAGCGACTCTTTCAAGTGCGGTAGGCAGTTTGTTGGGTGCTCCAAGAGTGTTGCAAGCACTAACAAAAGATCAAGTTTTGCCCCGCCAGCTTTCTTTTTTAGGCAAGAGTTCCGGAGATGAAAATATTCCTAAAGCTGCAACTATTTTTACAATTATCTTGACCTTAATTTTAGTTTACCTTGGAAATCTAAATACAATCGCACCTATCCTAACTATGTTTTTTCTAACAACATACGGAACATTAAATGTAACAGCCGGGATTGAACGTTTATTGGAAAGTCCATCGTTCAGACCTAAATTTAAAGTGCATTGGGCATTTTCATTAATTGGTGCTATTGCTTGTATTGCAGTAATGTTTTTAATAAACGGAATTGCTACGATTATTGCCATTTTCTTTATTACTATTGTATACATTTGGCTTCGCCGTCAACGATTAAAAACTACTTGGGGAGATGTAAGAAGCGGTATGTTACTTCAAATTGCACGTTACGCTCTTTTACGTTTAGACAAAAAAATCGATACTAAAAGTTGGAGACCTAATATTTTGGTTCTTTCCGGGATGCCCACCAAACGGTGGCATTTAATCGATTTTGCATATGGATTAGTACAAGAAAAAGGACTTATAACTGTAGCTACTATATTACCAGAAAAAAAGGTTTCGCAGGAAAAAATATTCGATTATGAAAGAAACATTTCCGATTATTTAAGTGAAAAAAATATCCGTACACTTGTTCGTGTTACAAGATCAGACAATCCTTTCACTGGAGCTATTCAACTGGTTAATTCTTACGGCTTAGGCTCATTGGTTCCAAATACAATTCTTATTGGCGATACTGAAGAAGACTCTCATCATGATGCTTATACTCAAATGATTAGTCATTTTTATAAATCAAAACGGAACGTAATTGTTTTACAAAATAATTTTATTTTAGATCATAAGAAAAATAAACAAATTGATCTTTGGTGGGGTGGTTTAAAGGGGAATGGTGGCTTAATGATGATTTTAAGCTATTTAGTAAAAAGCAGTCCACATTGGTTGCACGTAGATGTCTGCATAAAAATGGTGGTGCCAACAGAGGAAGCAGCGCAAGGTGCACGTAAGAACTTGACAAATATTTTAGCAAGTATGCGCATAGGATTTAAGACTCAAGTAATTGTTTCTAACGGAAGAATATTTTGGGATATTTTAAATGTAGAATCTGCAAACAGCGATATGGTTATGCTTGGACTTAAAACACCAGACTCAGATTTTAGTAATTACTACAAACAATTAAAAGAAAACACAAAGGATATAAAAAATAAAATTTTTGTTCTTGCTTCACAAGATATCGAGTTTAAGGATATATTGAATTAAAAAAGCGCACCAAATAAAGTGCGCTTTTCAAAATATTGTCGTTCCTATTTACTTACAGTGTAGATATTTTATAACTAACTCCCTAATTTCTTCCTCTTTGCCATATAATCTCTCACTCAAATTTTTATCATCATATGATTTAAGTTTTGCTGCGATCTGATCCAAAGCACCTGCAGGAAAAACTCCATTTTTCTCGAAATACTCTCGTTTTTCAATTAATGCTTCTGCTGATTCCCAACATGATTGAGGCAAGCATTTTAACTTTGCCAATTTATCTTTATGTTCGTCGTCAAAAATATTAACATCCATATAAAGTTCTTCGGCTATTTTTAATGCTTTTGGCATTTGCAAGCCATGCTGTGCAGCTACAATTATTCCAGCCATATACTGATAAATATCTGCTGAACCATCACCAGATCTCAACTCTACAGTTTGTTTCCCTTCAACATATGGAATATTCCCTGTTTCTTGTGGATTAGCATCTTTTATCATACTTGTATCTGCAATCCAACCAAGTGGAACACGAACTAACACAGAACGGTTTTTGTCGCCCCAGCAAATATTGGTTGGAGCTTCCTGGTGAGGTACTAAACGTAAATATGATGTTGGAATAGTGTTTCCAAATGCAGTTAATGGTTCTGCTAAATCTAATATCCCAGCTATCATTTTCTTAGCAACATCACTTAATCCTTTTCCTTCAACCATTACATTATGGCCATCTTTCTCAAGCAACATATGAATATGTAATCCGCTACCAGCCTTACCAACAGTAATTTTTGGAGCAAAACTTACGTTAACCATAAAATCATCACCAAGCATTCTTAGAATCCATTTTGCAACAACTAATTGATCAACTGCATCCTGTGGGTCAACAGGTAAAAATTCTATTTCGTGTTGCTCATATAATTCACCGTTACTTTCAAAAGTACCAACTTCTGAATGTCCATATTTTATTTGACCACCACATTGCGAAATTATACTCAAAGCTTCTTTTCGAATATGTCCATTTTTGGTGAAGGGAGGTGATTCGTGATATCCTTTTTGATCAACTCCAGGATACATTTCTTCTTTTTCGCTTACAACGTAATATTCTAATTCTCCCATTGCCTTGAAATCGTATCCTGTAGTTTTACGAAATTCGGTAATGGCCTTTTTTAAAATATGTTCAGGCGCACTTTCTAAAGGAAGTCCCTCTTCTGTATAAAAACTACATAAAATATCTAATGTAGGATATTCAGAAAAAGGATTTACAAATGCCGTTCTAAATCGTGGAATTACATATAAATCACTTGATCCAGCTTCTATATAAGAAAACAAGCTCGATCCATCAACACGTTCACCTGTTGATAGTAAATCTTCTAAATGCTGCTTACTATTTAAAACAAAATTTAATGATTTTAATTTACCATCTTCACCAACATAACGAAAATTGATCATTTCAATTTCGTTCTCTTCAATAAAATATATAATATCCTGGCGTGTAAATTCCGTTGTAGGTTTTTTTAGAAACTGAACCAGCGGATTTGGATTTAACCTTATTTCTAATTCTTTCATAATATGCAATTTATAAATTTAAAAAGGACTGCTAAATTAATCAGAAATCTTTTAAAATCAATAGTTTATAGTCCTTTTTACATATGTTATATAATACTAATTGTTTTACAATCTGATTATCAGCATTTAAATACAACTACTTTAAATGCGCAATTCTTTCCTCCAGTATTTTAATCTTTGCTTCGGCATCGTCTTTCTTTTGTTTTTCAATTGAGATAACCTTTTCAGGTGCATTTTGCACAAAACGTTCATTTCCCAATTTTTTCATCACAGAAATCAAGAATCCTTTATTATATTTCAAATCTTCAGTTAATTTCTTCAACTCATCTTCAACATCAACTAAATCACCTAGCTCAATATAAAATTCAGCTGATTTTACCATAAAGGAAACAGCTCCATCAATTTTAGTTTTGGTTTCTTCTAATCCCGACAGATTAGCCATTTTCTGAACACACGAACTATATTCTTCATCGAATGTTCCTTTAACTTTCAACGCAAGCAATTCTTTCTGTGCTATTCCATTTTCATTTCGCACATTACGAATCCCAGTAATTATTTCTTTTACTCTTTCAAAAGATTCAATAGTACCTTTGTTATATGATTCTGCTTCTGGCATTTTTTCAATCATTAAACTTTCTCCATCTTTTCTTTCGTCCATTAATTGCCAAATTTCTTCAGTAATGAACGGCATAATTGGATGTAAAAGTTTTACTAATGTATCAAAAAACTCTAATGTTTGATCGTACGATTTTTTATCTATCGGTTTCTGATATGCCGGTTTAACAAGCTCTAAATACCAACCGGAAAATTC
>JAQIBH010000179.1 GCA_027859205.1 Bacteroidales bacterium
ACTTGAATAGAAATGTTATTTGATTTATGCTTAGTTTTTTCAACCGAAAGAATTAGTTTTCCAATATCTGAAATTTCGAATGCTGACTTATATTTTAAATTACTAGAATAAACAATTAATTGTTTATTCTTTCTAAAAACAAGCTCATTACGAATATCGTCAGATACATCTAATGGCTTGACAAATTCAACTGTTTCATTCCAACTAACAACGATTGTATTTAACTTTTTTAAATCTGTAGAGTATTTATAAATCTTTTTACCTGAAAATAAATATAAATTATTATGCGAATCATTAATGTCTACTATGGATAAATTAGATGCATTTTCAATATTAACTTCTTTGATAATTTCTCCTTTAAAATTATAAAGCATTAAATTATTGAAATTATTATCAGAATCGGTTCCACTATGTAAAACAGCTATTAATTTTTCTTCACTAGTAATAATTGTTTTAGCAGTTATTTGTGATGATCCTCCAATAAAGGCTGTTGGTTGAACTAAATATTCAAGATCATTCTTAAGGACTACAAATTGAGATTCGCTTCCCTTACCAATAACTCTTACAGATTTATTCGATATTATAATTTCCATATTACCGTCAGAATCAATATCTTCCACAATAATAGGGGAAATAATATCTACGTTCAATTCTGGAGATGAATCCAATTCATTATTAGGAATATCTAATGAGAAGATTCTTCTTGGTTTATTAGGATAACCAGCATCAACTACAAACAGGAACTCTTTATTATCTTTTTGATTTAAATTATATAATCCTAATGGATTAATCAGGATAGCTGAATCGGAGCTGCCAATTTGTGAAATAAATCTTCTATTAAGAATTGCTTCTTTATCATTTTTAGGATTTAAAACATATAAAAAAAGCGAATCTGCTTGCTTAGTAAATACAAATATTTCTTTAATGCTATCGTTATTATAATCGCCAACAAATATTTTGCTATTCTCTACGGGAGATTCAAAAAAGTTCCAAAGTGATTTAAAATTATCATTTGCATCGTACAAATATAAAGTTGGTTGAAATATTCTGTCGTAATGATAATAATTTAGTTTCTCACTTATTCCATCACAATTCAAATCAAAATAATATATCTCCCCTTTATTGTTAAGTTCGGTTTCTTCAATTAAATATGAATTATAGCGTGGTAAAAACCTTGCAAATACAAAAATTACTAAAAGGCTAAATAAGAAACCTATTACTAAAGGATGAAATATATAATTACGCCAACTTTTTAACACCTAAATAAAATTTTCTCGTTTTTAAATTTCGAATATCGAATTTACCACTATTTTTTTAATATTAAAAGTGATTTATACTTTTAATAATTTCGATTTTTATATGGTCGTTTAATCCGAAGCACAAATTACATGAATTAATTACTATATGGTTTGTAAAATCATTTTCAATAAAAGCAAAAAGACTGCGCCTACAACCAGGAACAGTCTTTTATTACAATCTGCAAATAAATCTATTTTATAAAATAGGTTACAGTTTTTACTTTAGCCCAAGCGCCTCTTGTAAAATCTGGTACTTTTACAGGCATTCCTTGATTCTTAACAGATTCTCTCGAAAGTTCAATTATTGAGGACCATTCTGCAGCGTCATATACATCTTGATCTAATGGCAATCCGTTTCGTAAACAGTAAATTAAACGATAATCCATAATAAAATCCATTCCGCCATGACCCCCAACTTCTTTAGCTTTTGCTCCTACTTCTTTTGTAATTGGATGTTCATATTCTACCAATAGTTTTTCCATTTTTTCATCAGATAAAAAGCTATGTGCTTCAGGCTCTAAAGCGATACCTTTAAGTGGCCATTTTTGTGCAAAACCCTTAGTACCACTTATCATATGTATTCGACTATATGGTCTTGGACTTGTTACATCGTGCTGAATCATTATTGTTTTTCCATTTTGCGTTTTAACAATGGTAGTACTCATATCTCCCTTAGCATAATTAGCTTTAGCATATTCAGAATCTTCGCCAAATTTATCTTTTGCATATGCAGTCATTCCAAATTGATCGCTTGAAACGGATACCAGGTAGTTCATTTTATCTCCTCTGTGAATATTCATTATATGACAAATTGGACCAAATCCATGTGTTGGATATGTGTTTCCATCTTCTTTCTCCAAATGCTTTAATCTCCACATATTCCAATAACCGCCTTCTTCTTTAAAATTCAACCAACGTAAATCGTGAATATAAGCTCCCTCGCCATGAACAATCTCTCCAAATTTTCCTTGCTGAGCCATATTTAATGTAGCCATCTCGAAAAAATCATAATTACAATTTTCCAATTGCATACAATGTTGTTGAGTTCTTTCGGCAGTATTTACCAACTGCCAACATTGGTCAACAGTAAGTGCAGCAGGTACTTCTGTTGCCACATGTTTTCCATGCTCCATTGCATAAACAGCGATTGGTGTATGTAAATCCCAATGCGTACAAACATAAATTAAATCGATATCGTCGCGCTCACAAATTTCTTTCCAAGCTAAAGAATCGGTGTAAGTATCCGCCAACGGTTTACCTGCATTAGCAAGTGTCTTTTGAGCTCTTTCAACATTTTCAGGAACAACATCACAAATTGCTACTATTTTTGCTCCCTCAATAAAATTATATCGATATACCGCACCAGATCCGCGCATTCCTAATCCAATAATAGCCATACGAACTGTATCAATAGGATCAGCACGCAGTTCAATTACATCTTTCTGACCTTCAGGACGAATTGGTTCTTCAAAAACTTGCTGTGCCTTGAATAATTCACTTTCATTTTTATTTTCCTGAGTATTACAACTCATTTGAGAGGCAATCAACACCAATAAAATTAATAAATTAACTAGTCTTGTCATGGTTTTATTAGTTTTAATATTTATTTAAAGGTATTTCTGTATTACTAATTTCATTTCATTCTCATTCTGTTCCAACAATTCAATGAATCTTTTCTGAACTAAGCTTCTATTTAAATTATGATCTGGATATTTTGTTTTATAGTAAATATCTCCATTAAGATAATCCGCCAAAAATCTTATTCCCATTATATAAGTCATTAATATTGGAGCTCGATATAACAATTCCTTTTCTTTAGCATTTAAATTTGAAGCTATTTGTTGTAAATATCCCTTTGAGAATAATTTAAATGCTTTAAGATTAAAACCAACCAAATCAATGTTTTTTTCATCTTCAGCAGCGGTATTTCCAATAGTACGTATTGCATCACCATAATCGTAAAATATAACTCCAGAACCAACAGTATCCAAATCAATTACTGCAACTGCCTTTTCATTTCTGAATAACAAATTATTGATTTTTGTATCGTTATGTACAACTCTTAATGGAATTTCGTAATTATCAATTAATTTTTCGATTTCCATCAAAGATTTTTCCCTAAACTTATAAAAATTAACCAGATGTTTAACCGATGTTAATCTTTTAACTTTATCGGATTCTATTACTTTATCTAATTGAGCAATTCTGAAGGATAATCGATGAAAATCTTTAATTACTTCACTAAAATCATTTGGATTTAAGCATAAACAAGTTTTTACAAACCAACCAAAACCTTTTCCTGCTTCAAAAGCTTGTTCTTCATTTTCTAAAATATCAATCGAATACGAATTTTTAATAAAGTTTGTTAATCTCCAAACGTTACTTTCATTATCTTCAAATAAAAAGTGATTGTCTGAGGTAGCACATAATTGAGGAATTTCAATATCATTAATTCTACAATTAAAAAAATCTTGAACATTAATGTGATTTTGGATAAGTTCATCTGGATTTCTAAATACTGAAGTATTTATTTTTTGCAGAATATATTCCTGCTGAGTGTTTTCAAAAACCACCTTAAAAGTTGAATTTATATGGCCATTACCATATGGTTTTACTTCTTTTAATTGTTTATGAGGAAAGAAGTGATTTAGTATATCTTTAAAATCCATTTTCAATATTTAACAAATAAATTTACAATTCCTTTAGACCTTACCAAAAAAAGCAGATAGTTTTTTAGCAGTTATCACTTTTTGATTTTCATTATTATAGTTTTGTAATAGAAAAGAGTCAAGCGGTTTTTGGTGTTGGCTCTTTTTATGAAATAAATTTAGATTAAGGTTAAAATGCAAAACCAAATTTTATCCCTGCCTTATCCATATAAGCTTTTGGTTCAAAGAATTGGAATACACCCATTGTTGCAGAAATTCCTGCGTAAAGATGTTCAGTAAAATAAAAATTAAAAGATGGTTCCAATGCAAAGTACGACCATGTTTCATCATAGTCATCAGGAAGTAATATATCCCATAAAAAATTTACTTGAATTTTAATTCTTTTTGCAATATCAATTCTATAAGCAGGTGTTGTGCCAATAAAGAATCTGGTTTTGGTCGGATGATCCCAACCTTGGCCAGTTAAAACATATTCTTTATAAAAACCGGTTCTAACACCTATTAAAAAATTATTCCGCCCAATTGTAAAAAGGTTTCTTTCATAACTTAATGCCAAATCTGGATTACTGGTATAATAGATATCTGAACCTCTTTTTTCCATATGATTATTTAACTGAAGAAAAATATAATTTTTAGATTTATATTCATCATAAGATTGACTAAATGCATTTTGAAGAGTAGCACCAAATAAAATCAGAAATGTTATTGTAAGTTTTCTCATAATATAATTTACCTATATGTTAATAATTAACTAATTTAAATCAATTTCGTAAATGATATAACAAAATGGGAAATTTAGTATATGTTTTTATAAAGGTTTTTGGCACATACAGCATTTCTGGTAATTTTTTAAATATGCCTTGCCTTGAGCAACGCAAGAAATACAGATAAATAAATTTACACCTTCATAAGGCACTATAGAACAATTTGATGTGCCATACATTGATGCCTGAACTGGTTTTTGACAAATACCACAAACCCCAGCCTGGTTCTTTAGCATAACTGCACTTGCGTATTTACCTCCATTATCATAGCATGATTGTGAACAATAAGGTTCACCAAAACCACCACGAATTGTCATCGTTGTATCCTTTCTTTAAAATGTTTTATTTTTTTCATAGTATGAGTTTAGTTTAAAAAGGTGCTTAGCGGCTGATTTTATAAAAAACTTCAAAATTAGCAATATTATTATCAGCTTGTTAGTAAATCCGCTAAGCACCTAAATGCAATTATTTTAGTTTTTAGATTGGACTCATAATATAATTACCAATAAGTTAATAATTCATTAATTTAAATCAATTTCGTATATCGTATAACGAAATGGAAACATTTCATCACTTGCATTCTCGTCATACCAATTAACAAAACACCAAACTTTAGTCCCATTCGTTTCAATGTCAGTAATCCTCCATTCGCTAGGAAAGACATATGCACGTATAATTTCTTGATCTGTGTTCATTTTGTATATAACATTACCAGAACTATATAAGTGATAATCCTGATAAGCAGCATATGATTCAGGGAAGTTATATCTTGGGTTTATACTATCTAATACATTTAAAGAATAGTCGGTTTCATGAATTTTACTCCCGGTAAATAAAAAAAGATTGGTGGTACTGCATGCTATTTTATAACAATGTAATGTATTAGGAACATCAATAGAATCAATTTTAAGTCCATCTGTGTCAAATTTTGAAATTGTTGTTCCATTGTATAATTCCCATATATATTGCCCGTCAGATGAAACATTGCTTGATAAAATTGCATCAAAACATATAGTTTCAATTAAATTACCTGTTAAATCGTATTTGTGTATTTTGGTTTTAGGTCCATCTTCCCAGCAATCATCAGAGTACATAATTATCCATAAGCTATTTTCAATGTAAATAAAATCAGAGATATGTTCAACTACTCCAGTTGGAGAACTGTAAATTTCTGTAAGGTTTGCTTCAGTTGTAGGAATCTTTTTACCATCAAAAGTACCATGCATACTTAAATCAGGAACATTAAAGTTTCCTGAAACGAGAGCGTCATCAGTAATATCACCTTCAGCTGCAATCTCAACTCCCTGGATAGTCATAATGGTTCTTACATTTTTACTTTTTACGGTTCCCTCAAAATCCCTGTTGTAGTTTTCGGTACTAGGCTCATCAAGACGGATACAGATATATCCTGAAAAATCAGTTAGATTTTGTGTTACATTAGCGCAAAATGTTCCGGTTATTTGTAGGTTAGATTCCCATTCGCCTATCCATACACCGTTAACATCACATTCTGCTATTGAATTCCCGGAATCGTCTTTTTCGCAAGAAAATAACAGGGAAATAAATAAAAATAGAATTACGTAATATTGTTTATTCATGAGTATATATTTTTGTAGTTAACTTATGTTTTATTATTTATAAAATAATGAACTCCGAATATCGAATAATGAAATTTTTACTTCAATTTTTATTTTTTTTACTTCATAATTCATTATTCCCTGGTCTGACAGGTAGATGTGTTTAAAATTAATTATTGATGTTTCATAATGTTAATTATTTATAGGTAATACTGTACTCTTAACATTAATCGTTGACTAAATAGTAATACTGCTTCAGGTGAATCACCTGAGAAAAAATAAGAAAATCCTGGTTTATAATGTAATGCAATTCCAAAATTATTAAAATCAATCCCGGGTCCACCCATTATACCAAATTCAACTCCATTTAAATTGGTATCCCAATCTTCTGAACTAGCTGAACCAAGATTTAAATATCCACCTAGATCCAAATGAATAAAATAATTTGGAACCTGGCCAATCCAATGCAAACCAAATACAAGCCTTTTTGCCTTTATTTCTTCATCAAAAGGATAAGTAATTTCAGATTTAGTATTTTCATATTCGATATGGCATCCTATTTTAAAATAGGAAGAAGATTTGTATTCATAAAAAGCGTTATATACTGTACTTAATTTAGTGTCGGGCCATACATTGTACTGGTCGTAATCGATATACATGCCATCTTCTCTAGGCAGACCCAATCCTGTAGAAAACCCTATTACATGTCTATTTGCTTCGTTTTGAGAATACAATGTTATGCTGATTAATAAAAAGCATATTACTGATAATTTTTTTTTCATGATTTTGTTGTATTTAATTTTTAGGTTTTAAAAAAATGCTGATATAAAAATACTTAGGACTATTACTATTACTTCATATATAATGATACCCGGAATTAATAATTTTCTCCTTTTCCATAAAAACTTTTCTAATGAGCTTACAAATTTCTCTACACTAGCAAATAAATTTTCCAGGCTATCTTTTGTATTTAAGGGTAGTGTAAAAGTACTTTTCACGCGTTTTGAATAAATAAAAAATGGAATAAATATCAGTCCTCCAACAATACTTCCAAAAAACTGGTAAGTAACAGAATTACTTGATTGTTGAGTTATAAGATAATTAGAACTGTGAATCATAATAAATGTAGCCATAGCCATCCAAAACAACCATAGAATAACAAATAATCCGGAAGTTATGGATTTACGCCGAAAAAACAAAATGCTTATAAGAACTATATATATGATAATTATCAGATTATATAACAGGGTTATGTAGTTTAATCCTATATCAAATATTTCTCTATGGGTAATTGCCATGAAAATAAATTTAAGGAACTGAAACATAGAAACTATTATTGAGATTACAGGTAACCAAAGCCATCCACCAATTTTTGGATATATTATTTTATTATTAACTGTTGTTTCCATAATTTATATTTTTATAGTTGTTTATTGGATATGACAGGAAACAGGGAAACGTTACAAGTAATGTTTCAAATTTTAAGTTTCAATTATTACAAGGGGTCAAAGTTAATACGCTTACAAAAGCTTTAACTCCTTTTAGATAGTTTTGAAAAATGCCTTAAATTATAGTATTTTTAGCATTATTTTGTAACGAAAGAATATAATCTAACATTATAGGATAGATAGATGTCTGAAAATTTTCAAGACTTTTTAAATGACTTAAGGCAAAACGATAATCAAGCTTGGGATAAGTTTACTATCACAACGGGGATTATAATAAAGCATTGGGCTGAAGAAAAAAGATTGGAAATTCTATGGTGTGCCGATAAGAGTAGATTGTTAACTAGGGTTCACTGAAAATAGTTTAACGATCATATATTCAGTATTTTATAGCTTGTTTCATTTGTTTAAGTGCAAGATTTTTATTATCTTATAGTCATAAAATCAT
This sequence comes from Bacteroidales bacterium, assembly GCA_027859205.1. GTDB lineage: Bacteria > Bacteroidota > Bacteroidia > Bacteroidales > UBA12077 > UBA12077. Next base: position 8,202 of record JAQIBH010000179.1, read on the forward strand.
GCACTTATGATAAAA
>JAQIBH010000113.1 GCA_027859205.1 Bacteroidales bacterium
AATAGATTATTTTGTCTTGAATCTTGATACTCATATCTTGATACTTTGATGCCTAAAATAATAAAGAGTCTTAATATCATCTGTTTAGTCGTATTCTTATATCGAACTGACGTTATTAGAATGATTTATAATTATAAGGTTAGAAAGAACTAACAGTATTGTTCTACCTTATTTTTTGAATAAACCATTAAGGACTGAAAGTGCCATAGTTTTATGCTGCGAATGAAATTCAGCACATTTAATTTCGAATAATGAATTATGATTTTAAAAATGTATTTAAACTTTTGTGCCTCTCGCATATTTAGAAGGCTACTTAGAAATTCGTTAATCTATTTTCGATGTTCAATATTTTAAATCGGGGCCGTTGAACAACTTTACTTTGATAAAACTTAATCAGCAAATCACAAAACCTTGCATGTAATGTGAACGCGTAATATAAATTGGCCGCCAACACCACCTATAAGTTTCGTAGTTATTAACAGCAAAGTTTAAAATTATATTAGTTTTATAAAGGAAGAAAACGAAATATAAAATCTTGGTAGCAACAATTGCTGTAATTCAACCAAAATTGACATTTAAATTAGAAATTAGCTGTTTAATTAATGTTTTTCATTTGGAAATAATATCTTCATGATTCATTTTGAAATTCACTGAATATGCAAGTCTAAAATTAGCTTGTTAGAGACATAAAATAATATAAATGAAAAAAATAACCATTCTAATATTAATCCTTTTCTCAGTTAAAGTATTTCTTATCGGACAGGAAAATAATAAAATCCACAAAATTCAAATAGTCGATCGTCAAAATTCTGAGCCTTTACCTTTTGCAACAATTCTAATGAATAAAAATAGGAATAGAGGTACAGTTACAAACTTAAATGGTTGGGCAGAGTTATATTTTTCCGCTAAAGATAGTTGTATTCAGATAAGCTATGTTGGATATCAAAGCCATGTTGTAGATATTAAAAATTTAGGAGAAATTATAAAATTAAGGGCTATTGATGTGGAGTTAGAAGAGGTTGTGGTTTATGCGAGGGAAAATCCGGCTCACAGAATAATTAAAAAAACTGTTAAAAACAGAAAAATAAATAATCCGGATAAAATTTCTGAGTATGGCTGCGAAATTTATAATAAAAGTATCTATGATTATATCTTCGAAGATGACTATCTTAAAGACACAAATATGCAAGGCATTGTGAATTTATTTAGTGAAAACTATGTTTTATTGATGGAATCGGCTACAGATCGTTTTTATAAAGCACCAGATAAAACTTTTGAAATAATTAAAAAAGTAAAGGTTTCCGGTTTTAAAGATCCTTCATTTGCCCCACTTTCTAGCGATGTTCAACCTTTTCATTTTTACAAACCTCTAATAGAAATTTTCGATATAGCGTACCTAAATCCGATTAGCCCAGGTAGTCACAGAAAATATTTCTTTTTAATTGAAGACACTTTATACAATCAAAATGACACAACTTTTATTATTTCATTCAAACCTAAAAAGAATACCAATTTTGAAGGATTAAAAGGATTTGTGCATATCAATACCAACAGATACGCTATTGAAAATGTTGTTGCATCGCCTGCAGAAAAAAAGTTAATGGCAATTCATATACAGCAGAAATATGAATTTAAAAATAACTATTGGTTTCCTAAAGAAATAAAATCCGAGCTCAAGTGGGAAGAATTATATAATCAAGGTTTAGGAATGAGATTAAAATCCGAGAGTTATGTAGAAAATTTCAGAACTAATATCCCCGAAGATTCTGTGAAATACACTGAAGAAGTATTGGTTTTTGATAAGCTAGCTACTAAAAATGCAAACATCGAAATGAATAAGTTCCGTAATGCAAGCCTTAACCTAAAAGAACAGAACACGTATTCCACAATGGATAGTTTAGGTGAAGAATATAATTTTGATTTTTGGATGACAATCGGCGAAAAATTGTCTGATGGCAAATTCCCCGTTAAGAAATTCTATATTCCGCTTGATAAAATTTATACACACAACGACTTTGAAGGTATCAGAATCGGGCTTGGATTATATACTGATGACAGGCTAATTAAATGGCTTGAAGCAGGTGGTTGGGGTGCATATGGTTTTCGTGACAAGGAATTGAAATATGGAGGAGATATTACTGTTTTTTTCGACAGTAAAAATGAAACAGCTCTTAGTGCAGAATATAAATACGATGCAATGTTTCCCGGAAATCAGAATTTTGCACGCAAAAAGAGCTACATAGAAGGTTATTTCCTTGATCAGGCTGATTACTCAACTCAAATGAAAGCATTATTTAAAACACAGATACGTTATTTTCAATTAAAATTTGATATTTTGAATGATGTGCGAAATCCACAGTATAACTATTCTTTTTTATTGGATAATACCTGGGTTAATCAGTTTGAAACAAGTGAGCTGGGAGTTCAGCTACGCTTTGCCTATAAAGAAAAATATATGCGGCAATTCAAACAGAAAATAGCTTTTGAAACTAAATGGCCTGTTTTGATAGTTGGTTATAAGAAAGGGCTTAAGAATTTTTACGGGGGCGAATTAGATTATGACAAGCTTTGGGTACAAATTGACTATTCTTACAATTTTGCACGTTTGGGGAAAACAAATATCAAACTTGAAGCTGGTAAAATATGGGGCGATGTTCCTTATTCATTTTTATTTGCTGGAGCTGGTGGATGGGAAAGCTCGATGCCTGTTTATGTCGAAAATCGTTTCAATACTATGGCTCCTAATGAATTTGCCAACAACGAAATTGCAAACTTGTTCTTTTCTCATGATTTCGGAACTCGTTTATTCAGCACTTCGAAATGGAAACCTAAAGTATTAGTAACTCAGGCTATTGGATATGGATGGTTATATAACACAAATGTTCATCAAGGTTTAGTATTAGCAGATATGAGTAAAGGATATTTCGAAAACGGATTGATTGTTAACGATATTGTACGATTGAATATGGTGAACTTTTTCTATTTGGGTGCAGGAGCAGGTGTCTTTTATAATTATGGTTACTACTCATCCAATGAACAAAAGAATAATTTTAAGTTTAAGTTAACAGTTAGTTTAAGTTTTTAAAACTGAGCAACAATTCTATTAGATAACTATACTTGTCAAGTTAGCGGCGGAACTAACCCTGAAATACTAAAACAAATTTGTTTTGAAAGGGCAAAGATTATTGCCGGCACGGCAAAATTGGGTTGGATTACAAACTTTTTGGTAAGCCTTTGGCAGGGGGTTAGACAGAGCAGGCTTACCAATGTGTTTGTAATTGAGTTAGCTTTCCACAATTTTTATTTCTTCTTCAGTTAAATCATAAAGTTCATAAATAATTTGGTCTATCTCTTTATCTGTTTTATCAATTTCAACTTTAATGGTTTGAGTTTCTTCTTTTTTAGTTTCAAACACTTCCATCCACTCCAATTCCTCTGTTTTGGTAAGCTTTACTTTTGCTGTATTTTTAATAGCTTTATTAAGTTCTTTAATAAACTCTCCAAATTCTAACTCATTCCAATTATGAAGTTTTTTTGAAAATGATTCAATTTGAAATTGGCTTTGCAAGTATTTTTTAAACTTTGTTTTTAACAAATTATAATTATCTGTATAGTCTATTAAATTTTTACCTTTTACAGATAATTCAGTATCATACTTTATTAAATTATTAGAAATAGGTATTGTTGATATTTTATCTCTTCTAAAGTCATAAAATCCTCCTTGTAAAGTGGTACAGATATTTCTAAGGAAGAAAAAGACTAGTTTTGAATTTAAAAGTGCTAATAATGATTTTGATTCTGTTGATATAAAAAAATTATTATCTAATAAAAATACATCCCCTTTTTGATCTAAGTAAAAATTACCTTTATTATTTATTCTCGGATAAATAATTTTGGGTTGTTGCATCTCCTTATAATATGCACATGTCCTTAAATTCCAATAATTAACACCCTTGTCATATCTTTTTATTAGTGCATCCTTATAAATATCCAATTCTTTATGGATATCAGGATATAAATCAGGAATAGCCTTGTCATAATCTGTAAATAATAAAAATTTGTTTTCAAAATGAAATGAATTGCGTTTAATTTCTTTTCCAGTTGCTAATATTTTGATTACTTCTGCATTTTTGGGATTTAATTTTAACAGCTCATCCTTCTTTGATTTATCAATTATGAAAGCCTCATTTTTTCCTGTAGTTAAACCTCTATATATTTTTTTATTAACAAGAGTATTTAGTGTTGTAGAATTTTCTTTGATCTTATTAATAAGTCCTTGTTTATTTTCATCAATGAAATTCCACATTTCATCTGTTAATGCATCATATGAAACTTTATATTTTTTTTGTTCTAAACTACTAATTGGATCAGCAGTTTCTTCTCTTTTGTTAATTTCAGAAAAAGTAAAAGAACTTTTATTAACTGTGTTTTTACTAAAAATGAAAATAATTGGATATGTTGTCGCATCTTCAAAAACGGGATAATCATCAAAATCAAATATTAATTCAAGTTTTGTTTCTTCTTTGATTACTTTTCTGATTTGTTTGCCGTATGTAGCTTTTAAAAATTTATTAGGAAGTATAAATGAGAATAAACTATCATTTTTCATTAATTTAATTCCTTTTTCAATAAAGTAAGTATATAGATCAGCAACACTATTGTAGCATTTATAGTTCTTTTCTAAGAAAGGTTTAATTTCTTTAAATAATTCTTGCCTAACATATGGTGGATTTCCAATAACCACATCAAAACCTCCATTATCCATTATTTCTTTAAACTCTGCATTCCAGTTAAAGGCTTTCTCTCCAGCAAATTCAGGGTCATCAATTAATGAATTGCCGCATTTGATATTGTTGTTTAGATTCGATAATTTTCTTCCCTTTTGTGCTGTGCGCAACCACAGAGATAATTTGGCAATTTCTACACTCTCTTCGTTTATATCTACTCCAAATAAATTGTTTTCAAGTATTGCTTTGTCGGTGTCAAATAATCGTAATGTAGTATTGGTTAGTTCAGCAATAATATCATCAATGTTTTTATGCTCTTGTACCAAGAATAATAGTGTTTGATTCAAAAAAGCACCACTACCACACGCTGGGTCAATGATTTTTAACGATAGTAACCAATCCTTATAATTTTTTAGTTTTGTATAAAGTGTTTTTCCCTTCGCTAAAAGATTTCCGTCTTTCTTTTTATACGTTCCGTCAAATTCGATTTCTACAATCTCTAGTTCCTTACGTTTTTCATCGCAAAGATTCCCAATAGTATTCTCAACAATAAATTGAGTAATATATTTTGGTGTATAAAAAACTCCGTCTTTTTTTCTTTTACTTTTGGTTTTATCTGATGTGGTTGCTTCAATCTCTGCTGTTATTTCTTCAATCTCATTTAATGAATGTTCAAAAATATGCCCAAGAATATTTACATCAACCTCAGTATTAAAATCGTATTTTGATAAATTTTGAAGTTCCTTAATAAGTATTTCATCGTTTATATTTAAATCATCTAATAATCTATCATGATAAAAAAGTCCTCCATTATAAGCTGGGATATCGTCAGCATTGATTTTCCCTTCTCTGCCAATATTCATATATCCAAAATATTGTTTAAATATGTCATAAATTGGTTTATATGAATCCTCATCTTTAAGAATTTCGAAGCGTTTTATAATTCTAGAAATAGAATTTGGTGGTAAAAGTCCACTATCCTCAGCAAACAAGATAAAAAGAAAACGGTCTAATAATTTTTGTGATCTTTTGAATAATATTAGCTTATCAATATCAGGATGATTTTTTATTAGGTTGTCGAAAAGTTTTCTTTTAAAGTTTGAATAATCGTTATAGAGTTTATTGGAGACTTCTAATTCGTGAAATTTCGTTTCATCTTTTAATTGTAGAGGTAAATCTGAGAAAATACTATTTGTGTTTAGTATTAAATAGAGAAGTTCAAAGTCTTCTTTTTGTAGATTGAATAAATCAAACTCTTCAAATTCATGGGCATAATCAATATAAAAACGAAGTTTCTGAAAATTAGATGTTATTACATATTTACAATCTGGCTGGTTGTTTTTATAATTGAAAGCTTGTTCTGTAATACTTTTTAAATCCTTTGTTTTGGTTGATTTTAGTTCAATTACAACAATTGCTTTTTCGTTTTTTAGAATTGCACCATCTGCTTTTCTTCCATCATCTTGATTTTTAAATTCTCTTACTAGATTATGATTATCATCTGGTTTCAAAGTGTAACCTAAAACGTCAACAAATATATCTCTCAAAAAACCGTCCTGGTATTCTTCTTCTTTTAGTAGTTTGATCTTTTCAATTTTTGCCAGACTGTAATTCTCTTTGAAATTTTTATAAGACTTTTCAACTTGTTCTATATCGAGATTCTCAAGATGTCTTTTAATTACTGATTTCTGAAATATGCTCATAATAATGTCATTTTCTTTAGAAGGTCTAAATTAATATATTTTAGTGAAAGAAATGTGAAAAGTGAAAAGTTAGGTAAAAGCTTAAGCTTTTTTGTGTAGCGGAGCGAAGCAAAAGTGCTTAATAATCGATAGGATTTCTTTTAATTGCACGTTAGTGCAAAAGCGGGACGGAATACTATATTATTATTTGTCTTATTTGTAGAAAGATTCAATTTAGAAAATGCTATCAGATTGTTTTTTTGAATTTTAAAAACCCTTGTGCCTAACTACTAAATAGATATACCTGATTTTTACTAATTCTCACAAAACCTTGCAATAACAGTATAGGCATTTTGTAAACCTAGCTCGCCGGAAACACTCATATCCATACAACCGTTTTCAGATTCTTTTAAATAAATGTATGTTAATCCTCGGTTATAGTATGCTTCAGCAAATATTGGTTCCAATTTTATTATCTGATCATAAATTAATATAGCTTTTCGATATTCGCGTGTTTTTAAATATGTATTTGCGAGGTTAAAGCCAGAGAATATAAATTCAGGCGCAATAGAAAGTGACTTTTGATAATCGGAAATTACTAAATCATAATCCTGAATACTTTCATTTGATTTTAACGTATTTGTATTACTTGAATTATTCATTGGGTTTATAAAAATTACTTCGTTTTCCTGCTCAAGTAATTTCATGTAATCAATCATTTCGGATCTTATATTTGCTCTGCAATAATAAACCAGAAAGTTATTTGGTTCGGCCTTAATTGCCAGATTAATATCTGAAAGGGCACCATTATAATTTTTGATTAAAGATTTATATATGCTACTTTGAATAAGGTTTTCTACTTTGGTATTTGTTTTTAGATATTCTTTTTCTAATCTTTCAATTTCACTATTTATTATATCTGTTTCGTATACATTTTTAATTTCATTTTCTATTATAATACCTAAATTAGCATACGATCGCTTAATCTGTTCAAGATTCTCATATAAAACAGTTAGTCGATTAAAGTATTTACTATTATCATCACCATACACAAACTTGAAATTATTTTCGGCAACAATTTGTTCATTGAACTTAGGATTGTTATAAAATTTACTGCTTGATTTTAAAGTAATTAAACTTTTGAAATTCTCTGTCGTATCCGCGTAGCTTATATAAGAATTTTGGTTTTGCTTGACATTTTCAATTATCTGATCGGCTTTGTCTCTATCGGCTAGTGCGCCATTTAAATCATTTAATTTTTGTCGGACAATAGATCTATTAATATAGGCTTTGGCAAAATCCGGATAAATCTCTATTGCATGCGAGAAATCAATAAAGGCGCCTTGTAAATCGTTCATTTGTAATTTTATAGAACCTCTATTAAAGTATGTTAGAATATTTTCAGGATTTAATTTTATAACTTTATCTAAATCTTTTATTGCTTCTTTACTTTTTCCAGTTTCACTTTTCATCAAAGCTCTGTTAAAAAGAGCCATTGAGTTATCCGGCTCTATTTGAATAGCAGTATCTAAATCGAAAATAGATATTTCTTTTTTATCTAAATTATAATTTACCAATGATCTATTAATATATGCGCCAGCATTTAGTGGATCTAATTCAATAACTTTATTATAATTGAATATTGCTATATCGTATTTATGCCACTCAGAATAAAGGATTCCTTTATTCATGTATACATCAACATAAAAGGAATCAATTTTTAATGCTTTATCATAATCTACTAGTGCACCAATAGTATCTTCTAGCAAACTATTAGCTAAACCACGGTAATAGTATGCTCTTTTATTTTTTTTGTTTAATTCTAATGATTTATTAAAATCGGTATTAGCCTGTTTATATTGATTGATTTTAATTTTGCAAAACCCGCGAGCAATATATAAATCAGGGTCAATTGCATTAAGTTGAATTGCATCATCAAAATCATTAATCGCTAAATAATCTTTTTTTAAATTAATTCGTGTATATCCTCTATATCTTAAAGCATCGGTGTGATTTGGTCTATATTCAATGGCTTTATTGTAATCTTGTTCAGCTCCCATATAATCCATTAAATTATACTTTGCTATGCCTCGCAAAAAATATGGTTCGGATAAATGAGATTTTACCTTAATAACAATATTAAAGGATTCTATTGCTTCATTAAATTTCTCAGCATATAAATATGCCTTTCCTCTATTTAAGAAATAATTAATATTCAGTTGAGCACTTAAGCTTAAAGTGAATAATGTAAGAAACATTAAAACAGATATCTTTTTCATTGAAAAGGTTTAAAGTGTATAAATTAAATCGAGAATCCTTGTGAGTTCTATCTCATCAATTTCATCAAACTGATTGTATTCGTTACTATCAACGTCTAAAACTCCATTAATATTTCCATCTCTATCTTTTAATGGTATAACTATCTCTGATTTTGACCTGGAATCGCATGCAATATGCCCTTCAAATTTTTCTACATTATCAACAATAATCGCTTTTTGACTATTTATTCCTGCCCAGCAAACTCCTTCATCTTTTTTTAATTCTTGGCAAGCAACTGGTCCTTGATACTGACCAACAATTAATTTATCATCTTTTAAGAAATAGAAACCTGTCCAAAAGAAGTAATCCATTTTATTATGTAAAATAGCAATTATCGAAGACATACGTGCTATAGGATCATTTGTTTTACATAGCAGTTCTTCTAATTGAATATATATTCTTTGATATCGGCCCTGTTTTTTATGTTTATCCATGAGTTTTGCTTTAGAATTTCAAAGATAATATTTTTTTAGCTTGATATTTCTTAAAAAAGTTAACTAAACCTATTCAATTTTGTTTATTAACTTAAAGTATATTTGCCCTTCTAAAATTGTAAACAAAATCTATGAATCTAAGAGTGTTTAAAGGATTAAATCAAACTGAATTAAAATCTTTCAAATTGCATCTGATTTTTTCAACAATTGACGGTTTAATTCGAGGAGCACTGATTCTAAATGAATTTGTTTTTATTAAAAGTTTAAATGGATCAAGTTATCAATTAAGCTTCCTTTTTCAAGCGAGTGTTATTGCTCTTTCGTTTTCTATAATTTTTAATGAGATAATTTTTAGATCAAAAAATAAACGTAGATTAATTCGTAAGGCAGGTATTCTCACTCATCTTCCAATGTTGGTTCTTATATTTTTCCCAAGAAATCCAGAGTTGTATTCAGTTGATTCTATATACCATTATATATTCTTGTTTATATTTTTTACTTATTACTTATCATATCCAATTATATTACCTGCAATTAGTTTGTTCTTAAAGAACGTTTATTCAATTAATAATTTCGGGAGATTATATAGTATTTCTACCTCGGTAAGACAAGTTCTTCAAATGCTGATTATATTTTTATTTGGCTGGCTACTTGATATGGATAACTATGCTTTTACTTATGTAATGCCTGTATTGGGTTTACTTGGAATCGTAAGTATTTTCATATTTACTAAAATTGAATATCTTCAAAAAACAGTTCCTGAAATTGCAGGAGGAATTATAACATCATCAATCAATTCTTTTAAAAAGCTATTTAAAATTTTAAAAACCAATAAAGCTTATTTTGATTATGAAGTGGGATTTATGCTTTATGGATTTAGTTTTATGAGCACAAAGGCTGTTATTATTATTTTTTATTATGAGGTTTTATTTTTGAATTATTCAAGTGTAGCATTTTATCAAAATGTTTATATTGTGATAACTATTTTATTACTTCCGTTTTTCGGGAAATTAATTGGTAAAGTTGATCCTCGTAAATTTACTATTTTGCCATTTTTGGCTTTTGGAGGATATATATTATTTATAGCGATTTCTAAATATGATCCTTTAATTATTGAAATATGGAATATAAAAGTTTATTTATCGCTTTTTATTTCAACTGTTTTTTTCGGTTTGTTTTTTTCTACAATTACACTGTCGTGGAATATAGGTTCTTCTTATTTTGCTTCAAACGAAGAGGCTGGCGATTACCAATCAGTTCATCTATTCTTAACAAGTGTACGTGGTTGGTTAGCCCCTGTAATAGGAATTGTTATCTATGAGTGGTTTGGCTTTAACTGGACTTTTGCTATTGCTATAATTATGCTAATAATAGCTTCCTCTTATATGAAGTGGTCATATAAAAACAGAGGAGTATCTAAGGATTAAATCAAAATACAAAGTCCTATTTTTATTAAAATTGTTTTGTATTTTTATCATTCATTAAAATTTGCGCATATGAAAAAAATACTAGCTTTATTAACAATTTCGTTATTAATAATATCGTGTAATCAAAAAAATATGGTTGATGTAATTGTAACTAACGCAAAAGTTTATACAGTCGATAATGAATTTTCTATCGAAGAAAGTTTTGCTATTAAAGATGGGAAATTTGTTGAAGTTGGTACTTCAAACGAAATATTATCGAAATACAAATCAAAACAAGTAATTGATTTAAATGGGAAATTTGTTTATCCCGGTTTTATTGATGCTCACAGTCATTTTTTCGGTTACTGCATGAGCTTGCTTCAAGCTAATTTGCGTGGAACAAAATCATTCGATGAAATATTAGAAATTATAAAAACACATGATGAAAAATATAAAGCGGATTGGGTAGTAGGTCGGAGTTGGGATCAAAACGATTGGGAAATAAAAGAGTTTCCAACGAAAGAAAAGCTAGATGAATTATTCCCGGTTAAGCCTGTTTATTTGACACGTGTTGATGGTCATGCCGCAATTGTAAATTCTGTGGCGCTTGAGTTAGCGGATATTACTTCCAATACTTTTATAGATGGAGGGAAAATATATTCGCAAAATGGAGAACCAACCGGAGTATTAATTGACAATGCTATGGATCTTGTACGTAAATTAATTCCTGAAACCGAAAAAGAAACTGCAATAAAAGCTATAAAACAAGGAGAACAAAATTGTTTTGCTGTTGGCTTAACTTCGTTATGCGATGCAGGTTTAAGCAAAACGGAAGTGCTGTTAATTGATTCATTGCAAAAAAATAATAAACTAAATATGCGTGTTTATGCGATGCTTACACCAAGCGAAGAAAATATAAATCATTTCGTTAAAAGAGGAATTTATAAAACCGATTATTTAAATGTAAGATCTATAAAACTTTATGCAGATGGAGCTTTGGGTTCAAGAGGAGCGAGTTTAATTGAGCCATATTCAGACGATCAAGAAAACAAAGGCTTAATTATTGAATCAAACGATTTTTACCATGATATGTGTAAACTCGCTTATGAAAATAATTACCAGGTTAATACACATGCCATTGGCGATAATGCAAACCGTTTAATGCTCGATATTTATTCTGAATATTTGAAAGGACCAAACGATAAACGTTGGAGAATTGAACATGCACAAATTATTAATCCTGATGATGTAAATAAGTTTAGAGAATTCAACATTGTTCCATCCATTCAAGCAACTCATTGTACTTCTGATATGTATTGGGCTGACGAAAGATTAGGAGAGAGAATTAAAAATGCATATATATATAAGGAGTTATTAGATCAAAATGGATGGTTGCCAAATGGAACTGATTTCCCAGTTGAAAAAATTGAGCCGCTGTTTACGTTTTATGCAAGTGTAGCCAGAAAAGATGTAGATGGATATCCTGAGAATGGTTTTCAAATAGAAAACGCTTTATCAAGAAAAGAAACTCTTAAATCAATGACTATTTGGGCAGCTAAAGCTGCATTCGAAGAAAACGAAAAGGGAAGTATAGAAGTAGGGAAATTTGCAGATTTTATAGTTTTAGAACAAGATATTATGAAAATTAGTCAAAATGATATTCCCAATACAATGCTTTTAAATACATATAGTTCTGGGAAATTGTTATGGGAATATAAATAAAGGAATTAGCATAGAATTTATATATCATTTGTATACTTTTGCAGCTTCGAAATAAATGATTTTCGAAGCTTTTTAATTTTAGTAAATATGGGTTTTAAGGAAGAAATACAACGTAGAAGAACATTTGGGATTGTTAGTCATCCGGATGCAGGGAAAACAACATTAACTGAAAAGTTATTATTGTTTGGCGGTGCTATTCATGTAGCAGGAGCTGTAAAAACCAATAAAATTAAAAAGACAGCAACTTCCGATTTTATGGAAATTGAGCGACAGCGTGGTATTTCTGTAGCAACATCGGTAATGGGATTCGAATATAAAGGCAGAAAAATTAATATTCTTGATACACCTGGTCACCAGGATTTTGCCGAAGATACTTTTCGTACCTTAACAGCTGTTGATAGTGTAATTATTGTTATTGATTCAGCAAAAGGAGTAGAGCCTCAAACCAGAAAACTAATGGAAGTTTGCCGTATGCGTAAAACTCCGGTAATGGTTTTCATCAATAAGTTAGATAGAAGTGGTAAAGATCCTTTCGATTTGCTTGATGAAATTGAGAATGAACTTCAAATACATGTCCGACCTTTAAGTTGGCCAATAAGTAATGGACCGACCTTTAAAGGCGTTTATAATTTGTATGAAGAAAAGTTAAATCTGTTTAGCGGGGAAACTAAGCAAACTATTGAAGAAACAATTGAACTTAGAGATGTAAATGATCCTGCCTTAATAGAATATATTGGGGATAAATACGCTAGTACTTTGCGCGAAGAACTCGAGTTAATTACTGAAGTATATCCAAAGTTTGAAGTAGAAGATTATCTCTCAGCTGATTTGGCGCCTGTATTTTTCGGAAGTGCCTTAAATAATTTTGGTGTACAAGAATTGTTAGATTGCTTTATTAATATTGCTCCCTTTCCACGAATAGTAAATGCAGAAGAACGAGATATAGATCCTTTTGAAAATAAATTTTCCGGATTTATATTTAAAATCCATGCTAATATGGATCCAAATCATCGCGATCGAATTGCATTTGTAAAAATTTGTTCTGGAACGTTTAAGCGTAATACAAATTACTTACATGTGAGCGCTGGTAAAAAAATGAAGTTTCCTTCTCCTACAGCTTTTATGGCCGAAAAAAAATCTATAATCGATGAGGCTTTTCCGGGAGATATAATTGGTATTCATGATACTGGTAATTTCAAAATTGGTGATACGCTAACCGAAGGCGAAAAAATTAACTTTAAAGGATTGCCAAGTTTTTCTCCAGAAATGTTCCGATACGTGGAGAATGCCAATCCAATGAAATATAAGCAACTAGCCAAAGGATTAGACCAATTAATGGATGAAGGTGTTGCGCAGCTGTTTACAAATAAATTCAATGGAAGAAAAATTATTGGAACCGTTGGTCAACTCCAGTTTGATGTAATCCAGTTTAGATTAGAGCACGAATATGGAGCTAAATGTAAATATCAACCTATCCAAATGCACAAAGCATGTTGGATTGAATCTGATAATAAAATGCAATTAGAAGATTTTGGGAAAAGAAAATTTAATTCAATAGCAATTGATAAACATGGTAGAGAGGTTTTTATGGCTGACTCTCAATATGCTTTACAAATGGCACAGCAAAAATTCGATAAAATACAATTTCATTTTACATCAGAATTTTAAACTTGGATTAAACCTTTTTAAGACAATAAAGTCTTTTATTCTTTAACCATTAATATTTTAAAAGTGAGAAAAGGGATATTTTTATTTATTACGATAAGTTTTTTATCAAATTTTACTGCACAATCTTTAAATAACGAAAAACGTATATTAAGAGTTAGCAAAGTTACAGAATCACCAAAAATCGATGGGATTTTTGATGATGCGTCATGGATAAATGCTGCAATAGCAAAAGATTTTTTTCAATTTGAACCTTATAACGGTAAAACTCCTTCATTACCAACCGAAGTAAAAATAGTTTACGATGATCATGCTATTTATTTTGCAGCAAAAATGTATGATAACAATCCTGATAGTATTTTAAAAGAATTATCTATTCGGGATTCTTTTGATGGCGCAAATGCGGATTTATTTGCTGTTAGCATAAATACTTTTAATGATGGAGTTAATGCGGTAAATTTTATGGTTTCTGCATCAGGTGTTCAATCGGATGCTAAAGTTACGGGCGATGACGATGATGAAAATTGGGATGCAGTTTGGGAAAGTGCTGTTGAAATTACTGATGAAGGATGGAACGTCGAAATGAAAATTCCATATTCTGCATTAAGGTTTCCTAAAAAAGATAATCAAACATGGGGTATTCATTTATTCCGTAACATTCGAAGATACCGCGAGTGGAGTACCTGGAATTTTGTGGATGTAAATATACAAGGTTTTACTAATCAAATGGGAGAGATAAATGGAATAAAAAACATAGAACCTCCCTTGCGCTTATCCGTTACTCCTTATGTCTCTGCATATATTCAAAATGATGCTGATAATAATTCTTGGGGGAATGATTTTAATGCAGGAATGGATTTAAAATGGGGAATTAACCAAAGTTTTACTCTAGATATGATTTTAATTCCTGATTTTGGTCAAGTGCAATCCGATGACGAAGTTTTAAATCTTTCTCCGTATGAAATAAGGTATGATGAAAAGCGTGCATTCTTTACCGAAGGAACAGAACTATTTGATAAAGGTAATATTTTTTATTCCAGAAGAATTGGATCTCAACCAATGAATTATGATAAAGTTGAAGACCAATTAAATATAAATGAGACCATAATAGAGAACCCAATAGAGACAAAATTAATTAATGCAACAAAAATATCTGGGCGAACAAACAGTGGATTAGGAGTAGGGTTTTTTAATGCTATGACAAGTTCAGCTGAAGCAATAATTTTAGACACAGTAACAAATGAAAAAAGAAAGTATACATCACAAGGATTTGTGAATTATAATATGCTTGTTGTTGATCAATCTCTTAAAAATAACTCGTACGTGAGTTTTGTAAATACTAATGTCTTACATTCAGATGAAAATTATACAGCAAATGTTACAGGTGGAGAGTTCAGAATAAATAACAAAGAAAATTCATACCAAATTTTCGGTTCAGGAGGAGTGAGCCAAAAATATACAGATTCAACAGAATTGGGTCATAATTATTTATTAGAATTTTCCAAAACAAAAGGAAATTTCTTATTCGAATTTATGCATAATACAGAATCAGATACTTACGACCCAAAAGATATGGGTTATATACGGCAGAATAATGAATCGACCTGGTATGCTGAATTTGATTATAATATTAACGAACCATTCTGGAAAGTTTTAAATTGGAGAACTGAATTCAATATGGTGTACCAAAATCTGTATAAACCTAGAATGTTTTCTGAATTCAATTTCTCCTTAATAACGCGTACAACCTTTGCAAAAAGGTATATTCATACCGGTTTCTTTCTGCATTTTAACCCGGTGGTTAATCATGATTATTTTGAACCAAGAGTTGATGGTTGGAAATTTAATAGACCTCGTTCAGGAGTGGGTAATTGGTGGATTTCAACAGATTATCGAAAAACTGTTGCTTTAGATTTTAACGCTGGTGCATGGAAAGCTTTTGATTATGATAGGTATGGATACTGGTTTGGAATTGGACCGAGAATTAGGTTTAATGATAAATGGTTACTTTCATATAGATTAAATATCGACAATAATTATAACACTTACGGTTATATTGAAGATTTCACTGATGGAAGTGGCAATACAGTCATTAATTTTGGAAAACGCGATGTAGCAACAATAACCAACACATTAAATACTAGTTATATTTTCAACAGTAAAATGTCGTTAAATTTTAGAGCTCGGCATTATTGGAGTAGGGTAGAGTATACTGATTTTTATGAATTGCAAAAAGATGGTTATTTAAGTTCTTCGATTGGGTATGATACCTATGGTGAAAACGAAAATTATAATTACAACGCTTTTACAATTGATATGAATTATTTATGGCGATTTGCTCCCGGCAGTGAATTGTCTCTTGTTTGGAAAAATGCTATTTATACAAACGAAACAGATATAATTAATAGTTTTCTCGATAATTTAAATAATACATTTGAATCGTCACAGATAAATAGTATTTCTCTAAAAATATTATTTTATTTAGATTATCAGTATTTGGTAAAAAAATAAAAATATTTTGTAAAACGCTTTTATAGACTCAATATTATATTGGGTCTTTTTATATCTTTAGGATCAATATATTAAAAATGCAAAACTACTGGGAAAATCTATTTGCTGAAAAAGGTGCTCTTTGGGATTTTTATCCTTCAGATTCAGCTTTAATTGCTCTTAAAATTTTTCAAGAAAATAATTTTAATAAAATATTAATTCCTGGTGTTGGATATGGACGTAATGCAAAACCCTTTATTGATGCAGGATTTATTGTTCATGGAATTGAAATATCAAAATCTGCAATTGAATTAGCAAAAAAAAATAATTTAGATTTTAAAACTATCCATGGCTCATTACTTGATATACCGTTTAATAATGAAGCATATCAAGGAGTTTTTTGTCATGCAACCTTACATTTGTTTACAAAACAGGAAAGAGAAAAGATTTTAAATAACTGTTACAATTTATTAGAGCAAAACGGACTTATGTTCTTTACGATTGTTTCAATTGATTCTATTAAAGAATTTAAAGGAATGAGTTTAGATAAAAATACTATAAAATTAGAAAACGGAATAGAGGTGTATTTCTCAGATTTAGAAAGTATAATAAATGACTTTGGAAATTATAATATAATTAATATATCAAAAATAGCAGAACCAATAAAGCATATGAAGGATCAAAAACCGTTACATTTCTTTAATGTTATTTGTAAAAAAAATTAATATTGTTGCCACTCTTCTAATTTCTTTCCAATAAATTCTATAGCTTGATCATTTTCCTTTTTACCGTTTCCTGTAATTTCAATTGGCTCTCCAATGCAAATATTAATTTTTCGTTTTCGTCGAATTGGACCAAGGTCCTTTACTAAATTCCCATTTCCCCAAAAATCGGTTTTTAAAGCAACTGGTATAATTTTCATGTTAGCAGATTTTGCCAGCTTAACACCAAGTGAATTAAATTCCTCCCGTTTAAAAATATCACGTCGACCACCTTGAGGGAAAATAACAATAGATGTTCCGTTTTCTAAATGTTCTTTTCCGGTTTGCATTACCAACATTAAATCTTCTCTTGAGTTTGATCTTCCTACCGCAATTGGATTTCGCGCGCGTATAACAGGTCCGAATAATGGATAAGTTGTTAAACTCTCCTTTACAACAAATGTTACTTCACGAAAAGGAGCGATAATACATGGGAATATCATCGATTCCATTGCACTCATATGATTACTAATAAATACAACCGGCTCCTTACAATTTCTAATATTATCGATTCCTTGAATTTGGAATTTTCCACCGCAATCTTCTATTAATTTAAATACATCAAAAGATGATAAAGCCCAAGCCTCTCTGTCATAAATACCTTTTAGTGCTAATTTTCTATTTCTTAGAACTATAAAGAAATACTTAATTACAAAATATATTCGAGTATTTAAAAATAGCTTGTCAATAAAAATTCTTGAATTAATTTTAGTTTGATAATTTTCTTCTTTGAAAAAATTTAAAATTAAATTCCCCATTGTTTGGTTTGTAATTTTCAGCGAATATAAATAAAAATTAAAGTCAAAATGAAAAGATGGTAAAAGAAATTAATCAATCACCACCTTCACTATAAATATTTATTCATTATTTAGTCACTTCAATCAATATATCATCTTTCATAACCGTATCATCCGACTGAAAATTGATTTTCTTTATTTTACCTTGAATATTAGAAGTTATTTCGTTTTGCATCTTCATAGCTTCTAGAATAAGTAAAGGCTCTCCCTCCTTTATTAATTGATTTTCTTCAACTAAAAATTCTATAATTTTTCCTGGCATCGGTGCCTGAATCTGTTCAATTTTCGATTCCTTTTTGTTTTTATTCAGATATTTCTTTCGTTTATATGAAAAGGTAGATTCAATAGAAATATAATAACTTACTCCATTTACTAGAATTTCATATTGATTCTGATTTTTTTCAATAATATCAACAAGATATTTTTTCTTTTTCCAGATAATAAATACAAACCCTTGCTTGTCGGTTATTATTTCAACAGGGAATTTCTCTTTACCATGTTTTATAAAAAGTTCTTTTGGCTTATTAAATTCGTACTTAACGTTATTTTCTGTACAAGCAATGAACTTTTGTTTGCTTTTTTTTGATTTTGAAAATATCATAATTACAAAGATTTTAATCTTTTATTTATTAACCAAGGTGTCATTTCTTTCCCTTTTTCATAATCAACATATGTTTCATCTTCAATATCGAGTTGAACGTTATGATTTAAAGCAGCCCAAAATGCTGCAATCATTTCCTCGTCTTGCTCTTGATAGACTAATTGCTCCATATCTTTTAATATAAAGGATGTCGAAATATCTCCCTTTTTAAATTTAGGATGATTTAATACAGCTTTACAAAATGGTATTGTAGTTTTAATACCTTGAATTTGTAATTTAGTTAATGCTAAAAGTGAATTACTAATAGCTTTTTCTCGAGTATCTCCATAACAAATAAGTTTAGCTAGCATTGAATCAAAATTAGCTGTAACATTCGATCCTTCAGTTACACCTGTATCAAATCTAGTGTTTTTTCCATTGGCAAAATTAATTTTATCAATTGTACCAAGATAAGGGGTAAAGCCAGATTGAACATCTTCTGCATTTATTCTGCATTCAATGGCCCAACCAGTTAGTTTAACATCTTCTTGTTTTATATCTAGTTTTTCTTCTTGAGCAATTCGTATTTGCCATTCAACAAGGTCGATACCAGTTACCATCTCTGTTACAGGATGCTCTACTTGAATACGTGTATTCATTTCCATAAAATAAAAATCACCCAATTCATCCAATAGAAATTCAACTGTTCCGGCATTTCTGTATTTAGAGGCTTTTGCAATATTAATTGCAGATTCGCCCATTTTTGCACGTAACTCATCATTTAGTGCTATAGATGGTGATTCTTCAATTAGCTTTTGATGTTTTCGTTGGATTGAACATTCGCGTTCTCCTAAATGAATAATATTTCCGTAATGATCTGCTAAAATTTGAAATTCAATATGTCGAGGGTTTCGTACATATTTTTCGATAAACATTGATCGGTCTGCAAAAGCTTTTTCTGCCTCGTTCTGTGCCATCCGAAGCATTTTTTCTATGTCTTCTTCTTTTTCAACAATTCGCATGCCTCGTCCGCCGCCTCCCGATGCAGCTTTTAAAATCACAGGATAACCAATTTGTTTTGCTATTTGCTTTGCATGCTTAGTATTTCTTATATTTCCATCGCTTCCTTCAAGTAAAGGAACATTATTACTTTTTGCTAATTGTTTCGCAATAGTTTTATTTCCTAATTTATAAATTGAATCTGGCGAAGGGCCTATAAATATAATATTTTCATCGATACATTTTTGTGCGAAATACGGATTTTCAGCTAAATAACCATATCCCGGATGAACAGCATCTATATCGAATTCTTTAGCTGCAAATATTATTCTTTCAATATCTAAAAACTCAGGTATTTCATTAGTGATTTCTGTAAAATCAATAATTTCATCCATAAATTGTAAATAATATGCACTTGGCTCTTTAGAGGTTTTTATCCCGAAAGATTTTATTCCCATCTTTTTTGCTGATTCTGAAATACGAATTGCAATTTCACCACGGTTAGCTATTAAAATCGATTTTATTTTTTTCATTATTTAGATTTTGGTATTGAGTAGAGAGAATCAAGAATTATCAAATATCTATTATCTTGATTTTCAAATCAAATTCTCCTTTAAAAATCTTCAATTATTAATTATTACAATGGTATATTCCCATGCTTTCTAGCTGGTTGTTCAACATGTTTGTTTTCTAAGGTTTCAAAAGCAGATATTAGCTTCATTCTTGTATCAGCAGGATCAATAACTTCATCTATATATCCCTGTTGGTCAGCAATGTATGGATTAGCAATTTCTTGTCTGTACTTTGTGGCAAACTCATTTTTTAACTTATTTGGATCTTCTGAATTTTGCAATTCTTTTCTGTTCAATATTGAAACTGCTCCTTCGGGTCCCATAACAGCAATTTCCGCAGTAGGCCAAGCAAAACTATAATCTCCACCTATATTTTTACTATTCATCACACAAAAGGCGCCTCCATATGCTTTTCTAAGAATTACTGTAATTTTTGGTACAGTTGCTTCACTAAAAGCAAATAATAATTTTGCCCCATGTTTAATTATTCCTCCATGTTCTTGATCTAAGCCTGGTAAAAATCCAGGTACGTCCTCAAGAGTTAAAATAGGAATATTAAACGAATCACAAAATCGAATAAATCTGGCAGCTTTTAAAGCCGAGTTAATATCAATTACACCTGCTAGAACTTTAGGTTGATTTGCGACAATTGCTATTGCCTTACCATTTAACCGTGCAAAACCAACAACTATATTTTGTGCAAATAGTTCAGAAACTTCTAAAAATGAATTATGATCAACGATTAATCCAATTACTTTTTTTACATCATAAGGTTTGAAAGGATCATCGGGTACAATTGTTCTTAGTTTCTCATTGATGTTATCTTTTTTAGTATTAGATTCAACATATGGTGGATTTTCAAGGTTATTCGAAGGTAAAAATGACAATAATTTTTTTATTCCTAATAAAACATTTTCTTCATCCTCATATATAAAATTTGCAACGCCACTTTTCCGTGCATGTATTTCTGCGCCTCCTAATTCCTCAAAACTAACTTCTTCGTTCAGAACTTCTTTTACAACATCAGGACCTGTAATAAACATATAGCTGGTCTTTTTTACCATAAAAACGAAATCTGTAATGGCAGGAGAATAAACTGCACCTCCGGCAGCAGGACCAAGAATAACAGAAATCTGAGGAATAACTCCTGAAGATTGAATATTTCTGTGGAAAATACTTGTGTAACCAGATAAACTTGCAACTCCTTCTTGTATACGAGCCCCGCCGGAATCAACTAAACCAATTATTGGTGCGCCAACCTTTAAAGCGAGATCTTGAACTTTCATTATTTTTTTAGCATGAACAGCACCAAGTGATCCTCCCATAACTGTAAAGTCTTGTGAGAAAACATATACCAAGCGTCCGTTTATATGTCCATGTCCTATTACAACACCATCACCAAACGCTTCGTCAATTTTCCCAAGTCCTGTGTCTGGAGTAGCCGAGGTTACAAAGGCATCCAACTCTTCAAATGAATTTTTATCAAAAAGTAAAGCTATACGCTCACGTGCATGTAATTTACCCTTTGCGTGCTGTTTCTTAATTTTATCAGGACCATTCTGAATATTAAATTGTTCAATCCTGTTAAGAAAGTTTTTGTAGATTTTACCGTTTATATCCATATATTCTGGATTTAATAAATAATGATATATATAAATATTCTTGAGTTACAACGTTATATCTAAAATATATAAATATTAAAGAATATAAATATATAAAAT
>JAQIBH010000189.1 GCA_027859205.1 Bacteroidales bacterium
TTGATTTTTCGAGTTTTTGGCTTATTTGTTTTCTAAAGCCTTGTAGTTTGATGACAAGTCTGAATTTGATGTTTATTCAGTAACTATTTTACCATTTTGCATAATAATTTCTATATAAATGTCCCTGTTTTTAGGTTTTTTCTTGTGATTAGGTATACCTTTCCCATAGCCATGCTATTAAGTGGTACAGCTTATTATAAATTCGATATATTTTCGTAACAAATTTCTATAGGAGGTGCTCTCGGTTTTGTTCTAAAACGATTAGGAAAGCTTTCTACAATGACCATCTTTCCACCACAGCATTTACAGATACCTGGTTTAATACCCATTCTTTCAAAAACAATATCCTGCCATGTTTTCGTATTGTTAACAGGCTGAATGCGTACTTTCAAATCAGCCCTGATGATTGCCAGTGATTTTCTTTTTGATGCACTGGACAAAAAGCCATAATGCCTTATACGAGTAAATCCCGGGGGCAAGATATGCATGCAGAACAAACGAATGAACTTTTGACCCGAAAGCGTGCTTATTCGTTTGGTATAATCATTATGATAGTCTTTCCATGTAAAAGTTACTTCCTGATCGTTAACTTCCAGAATTCTATCGTTTGAAATCGCTGTTCGGTGAGTGTAGCGCCCAAGATATTTGATAACCTGCTTTGGTCCACCAAATGCTTGCTTGGCATATACTACCCAGTTGGTATCAAAAAGATTATTAGGAACAACACCTTTAATTTCTTTTTCCTTTACCAGTTTACGTGCTTCTTCCACAAAACGTGCTCTGAATACATCACTAAGGTTTTCAACCTTAAAAAGGTATTTCCCCCTTGTGCGAGAGTGTTTCCACTTACCATTAGCCATTAATGCTCCTGCCGGAACAATAAAATGCAGATGTGGATGATAATTCAGTTTCTGCCCACAGGTATGCAATATGGCTGTTGCGCCAATTTTTCCACCAATCCACTTCTTTGTATTTCCAAAATCCTTTAATACATCCCAGGCAACTGTAAATAAAAGATTGTACATTTTTTCCTGATTAAGCATAAATAGCTTATTCAGCTTATCAGGGACGGTAAACACCACATGAAAGTATTTTACAGGGAGTAAATCCGTTTCACGATTGATAATCCATTTCTCCTTGTCGATTGCTCCACATTTAGGACAATGCCTGTTACGACAACTGTTGTATGCAACACGCACTATTCCACAATCAGCACAAGCCTCGATATGCCCACCCATATATTCTGTACGGCACTTTTGTAAAGCATCCAAAGTTCTTAGTTTATATGCTGGCAGTTTATTCTTAATATTGAACAATGGAAGAAAACGTGAAATAACAGTTGCCAGTTCGTGTGTATTATTATTACTCATAAACTTACTTATAAAGCATTTCCATACATCCAAACTTCTTAACTGGATCCAGTTGAGCAATGTGCAAGTACATTAATGTGGTTCTGATATCGGCGTGTCCCAATGATTCTTTTACAATCATTATATTTTGCCCGGCTTCTAACTGATGTGTAGCATATGTATGCCTTAAAGTATGAACACATACTTGCTTTTTGATTCCGGCTTTTTCCACTGCTGCTTTTAATAGGAGCCGGATACGGGTTTTACTGATTGGTATACCTTTTCGTGTGGGGCTTTCAAACAAGTAATCCAAAGGAGAGTTTAGGGCAAGGTGTTTCTTTATTCCCCTGACAGTATGCGATGACATACTTATGTATCGATCCTTCTTGTTTTTTGATCGACGTACATGAACCTGCCCCCGATCCAAATCAACATCGCCAATAAGTAAATTGCATAACTCATTTATACGAAGCCCTGTGTCGTAAACAAGCCCAAACAGTACTTTCTCCCAAATGCGCTCAGGAGATTTTAGTAAGCGTTTCATTTCTTGTGTTGATAAAACAACCGGTAGTTGCTTTGGACGGTTGATTGATGGAAGAGACAAATGAAGTTCTTCTTTATCGAATAACAGATACAGTTTTCGCAAGCCACAAACCAAGTGTTTGAACGCACTAAGACTATCTGAGCCTTTCTGTATTAAAAGATATAGATATTCTTCTAGTTCCCCTATATCAAGTTCTAAGGGCGTTCTATCGAAATGAAGTGCTAGTTTAGACATCTGACGAAGATAATTTTCATGGGTAGATCTGGCTTTATCTTCGATTACCAGTTTACGAATAAACTCTTCGCCCATTGCACGAAACCCTACAACCTTGTTGCAAGCCTCAGAATAAATTGTACTTTTACTCATATTACTTATTTTTTGTTATTTATTAAGTAATACGAGCATTACTGCTTTTAGTAGCACTGCTCAAAAAGCTACCCCGCTTCGGCGGGGTTTAGTTCAACACGGCTTCAAAATCAAGCGGGGTTTTTGGTAGCAGTTTGACCAAAAAATGCTATCTTTAAATTTTCAACGGGTGATACTGAAACGCGTCGAAAATCCGCACTGTTTTTATGGCAGGACCGTTAGGTTTAATAAATCAAAAAAAACTCACACCAAAATGATACCGATTGATAAATGATTGCGTCTAATGAATAAACTTAAAAATTTAAAGATATGTTCGAAATGATAAAAGACTTAGGCTCAAACGTAGTGCCAATTTTCGGGATGGTATTTGTGAGTTTTATGATATATCTTCAATACAAAGAGAAAAAGGAGAAAGATAAGGAAAAAATTGCCTTAATTGAAAAGGGATTGGACCCTTCGCTACTCGATTCCAAAATAAAGAACCAACAAAACAAGAATCAGCTAAGCAGTTTTAAAATTGGAGTAAAATGGAAAATAAGATAATACTGTATAGCAACGAAACCAATACGGTAAGCATAAACGTTACTTACCAAAACGAAAACTTTTGGCTTTCGCAAAAGGTAATTGCTGAGCTATTTGATTGTAGTACAGATAATGTGTCGTTACATTTAAAAAATATTTTTAAAAGTGGGGAATTAAACCCAAATTCAGTTACCGAGGAATTCTCGGCAACTGCCAGTGATGGTAAAAAGTATAAAACAAAATTTTATAGTCTCGATGCCATTATAGCCGTTGGTTACAGGGTTAACTCGAAACAAGCTACACAGTTTAGAATTTGGGCAACCCAAACCTTAAAGGAGTTTATCGTCAAAGGGTTTGTACTAAATGACGAAATGTTAAAAAATGGCAAACCCTTTGGCAAAGATTATTTTGATGAATTGCTCGAACGCATTCGTGAAATACGAGCCAGCGAACGCAGATTGTATCAAAAATTAGGTGATATTTTTGAGCAATGCAGTGCCGATTACAATAAAAATGCCGAAGAAACCAAACTGTTTTACAAAATGGTGCAAAATAAATTGCACTTTGCTATAACAGGCAAAACCGCCGCCGAAATTATTTTTACCAGAGTTGATAAAACCAAAGACTTTATGGGACTAACTTCTTGGAAAAATGCACCCGAAGGTAAAGTTTTAAAAAGTGATGTAAGCATTGCTAAAAATTATTTAGTCGAAAATGAAATTGGCGATTTGAATTTATTGGTAAGTGCTTTTTTGGATTTAGCCGAGTTTCAAGCCCGAAGAAATCAATTAATGAATATGAAAGATTGGTTGGAACGCACCAATAAATTTTTAGAAAGCAATAGTTTGGATATACTACCAAATGCAGGAAATATTAGCCACGAGCAAGCTGTTGAAAAGGCACATCAAGAATTTGAACAGTTTAGAATAGAACAAGACAAAAAATACATTTCGGATTTGGATAAAGAAATAAAAAAAATAAGCAAGAAATAGATAATTTAGTTTACAAATTTTACGAACTCATTTATGCCGAAGTAAAAGTAATAGAATCTGCCTTCGCCTGCATCAATACACAGTTTTTCAACAAGGCCTTTTTCCGAAAGAATACCTCAATTTGATTATAATACCAATAAGAAAGTTTTAAAAGTAACGCAAAATGGAGCTATTAGATGGAAGTCTTATTATTGGGTATATTTAACCGCCGCTTTGAAAGGCAAATACGTAGGAATTGAAAATTTAAGTAATGGAATTTGGAAAGTATTTTATAGAAACGTATTTTTAGGATACTTTAATGAAAATGAATTAAGAAATAAAGAACAATCAACAAGGTTAGAAACTAATTTAGTGTAAAGTCTAATCTATAACTTTTGTAAACTATGTATCTTAACGAACATTATACACACAGGCATAGATAGACAAATGCATGTGAAATGAATGAAAAGACTTAATTGAATGATATAAAAAAAACAAAGATTTAGTAATGTTTATGAAAATCACTCGTATTCTCTATTTATTAATATGTCTGTTCTTATATTTTGCATTTAACACCTCGCAGGCACAAGATTTAAAACAGGAAATAAATTTCTCGCAGCAAAAATTCTTGCCTTTTTACAATCTTAGAAAAACAGTTAATACTACAATTTTTCAAGGAAATAAAAAGAAAAGAAAATATTTTGAAGGCTGGTATTTTAAAATGGTTGCAGAAGATGGGGCATCCATTCTTAGTGTGATTCCAGGAATATCATTGTCCAGGGATGGAAAGGAACAACATGCCTTTATACAATTAATTAATGGTGTTACAGCTCAAACCAATTACTATTCATTTCCTATAGAGGAATTTTCATTCTCAAAAAAAGAATTTGCCGTAAAAATAGGAGATAATTATTTCTCAAAAGATATGCTTATCCTTAATTTAAAGGACAACGATTCCTTTGTTTCAGGAAAAATAGAAATGTTCAATCCAGTTGATTATACATCGGATAAATTTATGACTCCTGGAATAATGGGTTGGTATCGCTTTGTACCTTTTATGCAGTGTTATCATGGAGTAGTAAGTCTAACACATAAACTAAAAGGAAAATTGATTATCAACAATGAAATTTATGATTTTAATAATGGCAAAGGTTACATTGAAAAGGATTGGGGAGCAAGCATGCCTTCGGCTTGGATTTGGATGCAAAGCAATCATTTTAAGGACTCCAACAGTTCATTAATGCTCTCAATTGCTGATATACCATGGCTAGGAAAATCATTTACTGGCTTTTTAGGTTTTTTTTATCATAACAATCAGATACATCACTTTGCTTCCTATAGCCGTACTAAACTGCAATTTGAAATTGCTGATTCAAATTTATTGAAAATAAAAATTGAGAATGAAAAAAACACTTTTATACTGAATGCCAGGTCACACAATATAGGTATGTTAAAAGCCCCGGCTGAAGGGTCAATGGACCGTAGAATTCCTGAAAGCATTGATGCTACAATTAAAATTACAATGATAGACAGAAAGGGACGTATTGTTTTTGTTGACAGCACAAATATTGCCGGCCTGGAAATGGTGGGTGATTATAAAAACTTACAAGGTTTACTAAAATAAGGTACGAAACAGCTAATTTAGAACTTATCCGATTTGGTAAATGCAATATTTTATTGTTTTTACCTTGGTTGATAAGTAATGAGATCAGAATTGAATTTGTAACTTTTACTACCACATGAATAAATATAATAACTGCCGGTATATTCCATGACACACCAACTATTTTTACTTAAATGCGATAAAAATTCTGAAAATCTGGATGATGAATTTTTAAATTGTTTATATCCAAAATCATTACTCCAAACATCAAATACTTCTTTTTTAAATGTCAATACTAATAAATTTTGTACTTTTATACATAATCTTTTTTTAGAAAGAACGAGGCTACTTGAATATAACAAGCTATAAACAGGCTTCAATGTCCAAAGAACTAATTGTATTTAAGTAGAAAAAAAGTGGGGATTATCATTGTTGACAAGCTTTATGTATAAAATAACATTATTCCACTCTTTCATTCTTTAAGTTAATTTTACAATAAAAGAATTTATAAACTTAGGATGTATAAAAATAATAGCCGAGACAGTAGTAAATTAAGGGTTTGTACCCCGTTTCAACATTCTTGTAAGACAGGAAAGTGTTACGAAATCGGGAACTAAAACATACCACAATCGTTAGTTGTAATTATTAAAAACTTAAGCTTAATAATATGAATGACACAAAATTTAACATTGCTGTTTTAATTGATGGAGACAATGCTCAGGCAAAATTGATTAAAGAGCTTTTAGAAGAAGTTTCTAAATATGGGAAAGCCACGATTAGAAGAATCTACGGAGACTGGACAATACCTCAAATGAATAGTTGGAAAGAAGTTATAAATCATTATTCGATTAATCCAATACAAAAATTTTCATATACGACAGGCAAGAACTCCACTGATAGTGCGCTTATCATTGATGCCATGGATATTTTACATAGTCAAAGTGTTGATGGCTTTTGTATTGTATCAAGCGATAGTGACTATACTGGCCTTGCTAAAAGAATACGTGAAGAGGGGCTTTTCGTTATGGGAATTGGACGAAAAACAACACCTATAGCATTTGTAAATTCTTGTGAAATTTTTACTTTTAGTGAGAATTTATTGCCTGAATCAAAACCAATTGAGGAAAGCACTCAAATTGAAACAGGATCAAAAGAAAAATCTACTGGAAAGAAGGCTTCACAAAAAACTATTGAAAAAAATAAGAAAACATCTGAATTTCCAGAATTTGATATAAGTATTATCGACAAGGCATTTGAGATTTCAATTAGTAATGAGGAAGAAGAAGCTTATATCGCAAAAGTTGGTATTTCTCTTCGAAAGATTGACCCAAGTTTTGACTCAAGAACATATGGATTTAAAACGCTTACGCAACTTTTTGCGAGTTTGAGAAAATATACGGTTATAAAAAATGAAGTAAATGGCTTAAATCATCCACTTGTTAAATTAAAATAAACTTACTCCACTCTTTCGTTTTTTAAGTTAATTTTACAATATAATAATTTACAAACTTAGGATGTGTAAAAATAATTGCCGATAGAGTAGTAAATTCAAAACCTGTAGTCCGCATAAATCTTCATGTAACTTGACAGGAAAGTGTTGCCCTAGTTTGGGGTAAGCTGTGCCTAGCTCATGCGCATTTAGTATGAAGCATTACAACTAAATAAATATGCAATAGAAAGCAGGAAGTTTCTCACTACTTTCATTTTTTTCTATATTAATGATGTGCAGTTTGGTCTTTCTGTATTTGATTGTCAGAGAGATTTTTTAATGTATGTTGATGCATGTATTCAATAAGAATTTTGTTTAAGCCGTAATAAAAATCTTGTCCAGCACAACTGTTATTCCTTTCACATTCTAGATTATTGGAAAGACAGCCCACAATACTTAATTCCGGTTCAAAAGCCCTAAATATATCATAGATCCTTATTTCCTCTGGTTTTCTGCTTAAAATGTATCCGCTTTTTTTGCCTCCTGAATTATTTATTAAACCTGCCGCTTTTAGAGCAGCAATAATCTGGTCAAGATATTTGTTTGATATTATTTGATTTTTGGCTATATCTTTCTGATAGAGTGGCTTCCCGGTTTTCGTATTTAAAGCTAATTCCATCATTGCACGTAAGCCATATCTCACTCGTGTGTTAAATTGCATAATATCAATTGTTTAAAAAGTGTTTTTATTTTTCATGCAAAAATTTAGCTGAAAATCAATATTAACGTTCTTATTAATACGAATGACACCAAAAATTTTTTCTAATTCATTGATATCAAAATCCCTTATATTGATATCTGCTTTGCCTTGTATTGTATATAAACCATTTTTATTTTTTGTAAACAACAAAGGTAAATAAAAGTGTTTAGTCACACCAGCAATTGTTAGTCGGGTTTTTGTTAATATCATGTTTTTATTTGCGGAATCAGGAATTCTGATATCCTTAACTGATATTGCAATAAATGGAAATTGCTGTGATTTTAATAATATGTTAAAGTTAGTATCAATCAGAAAATTTCCGCAATTAAATTGTTGTACAGGTACATGAAGTAACATATTGTCCAATTGCAAGATGTTATCTTTATAAATGCCTGAATACCACAGAGTATCTTCGCAATTACAATCGCAAGTAAATTTATTGATATTTGATTCGCCGTTTATAAGGAAAAAGCTTCCTTTTTTCAAGATTGTAAAGTCCAAAGCAGATTCTTTATCCTGCTTTGCTGTGTATCCCGTCATTATCAACAAAAATAGCAGCCAACCACCCAAGTAAAACAAAGATTTAAAAGCTGAATGCGAAATTTTACCGCTTTCCCAGCCATAAATATTTCCTTTTAAATCTTTGTTTTTTACTCGTATAGGTTTCATTAAAAAAGTTCTTATTTATTTTTATTGATTTAAATGATAGTCTAAATAAATTTTGTTTTCATTATGGCTGTGATTTGTTCTTGTATTTATAAGTTTTTCAAATGAATAGATTTGTTTTAATATTATCGCGTGAATAATATTTAGTTCATCCATTTAGCTATCAATTTTCATATATTGCTGTAAAAGATATATTGATCTTATTCCCGGTTGTGATTGATCCAAACATCAAAGTTGGTGGTTCGACATTATAATCAGACATAGCCAGGCTTTTATTACCTGTGAATTTTAAATCACCATTATTAAGCATTTCTCCTTTTACTTCAAATTTTATTTCACGAGTAACACCAGCTATAATTAATTTTCCACGAATATGGAATAAATTATTTTGGCTTTTTTTAAACTCAGTGAGTTTAAATATTATATTTGAATACGAATCAGTTTTCAAAGCATCATAAGCCCTTTTGTCTAATCCTGATTGATCGCTTTTTAGAGATGTAGCTTCTATGAAAATACTTGATTCAGTAACATTTTCAAGATTATTATTTATCAAATCTGCTCTAAGTGTACCTTTCATTTTTTCAACTTCCATATGCCAATCATGAATGGTTGATGTTCCTTTAACCACAAGTTTGCTTTTAGCATTATTCAATGAATAAACATGCTGGGCCTGTACATCTTGCAAATATACAACACTTACTATTACAAATAGTATTGTTATGCGTTTTATAATTTTTAAATACATAGTACTTTTATTATTAATCCTATTTCATTAATAGAATATAAATTTAAAATTTATTTATTACAAAATTGAATTTAAGTGTTTTTTTAATTTCTGTAAATGCAAACCACTGTAAATTCATCGTTTAGCTAAAAAGATTATACAAATCTGTTTTTATTCTCTTTCAAAGAAAGGTTTATAAAATAAGTCTGGTAGCTTCCCTTCGAATTTTAATTCATAGAATTACTACCAGACTAGTTCTTTTACCTATTCTTAAAATTGATTTAGAAACTAATAACTGCTTCTAAAACAACTCCATTAAACATTCCGTCTGTAAGATTAGTTGCTGCTGTTGGGTCACCCCAGGTTCCTATAAACTTATCGTTATATTGTTGGTTTACATACTCCAGTTTCACCAATGTATTATTGGTCAAAAACCATCCACCACCAACATTAATTCTGTTAATTTTTTTAGTGTCCGGTTGATCGTCTCCAACAGCATAATCGCTATTACCTGAAACGCTGTTGTAACGTGAAGCTACATAAAACTGTTCTGTTGAACCAAAACGATAAAGCAGTTCAGCACCCAGCTGAGTAAATTTACCATCTTCTCTGTCGTCACGACCATTATTACCCATTGTTTGCTCAAAAATTCCGAAGAACTCAAGACCACCTACTTTTACAAAAGGATTGATTTGAAAGGCTGTTTCCTTTTTAAATCCAGGATTAAAGCGTCCGCTTCTGAAATTTATAGAAACTGATGATGAGTCAGCGGCAATATTATCCATTACATGATAATAGCGAGCGCCTGCTCTGTCACCTGAATAAAGGTGGCCACCGTTATCGGCACCTTGTGCTGAGTATATCGATGCTGTTAAGCGTATTCTCGTGTTATTGTTAATTTGACTGTCCCAACCTAGTTTACCATAATATGTTGCCTTTATATCATCAAGTTCTCCTGCGAAGGCTGAAGATCCATAAGGTATATCACTTTTGTTTACTGTTGGATCAAGCATTCCATTGCTTATACCTGCAACAACTAGAAAGTCATTTGGCTGAAAATTAGCTTCAAGAAATGGCTCTGTAGTAAAGGCATCCATAATATAATTACCTACGAAAGGATTGGCGATTGTGTAAGCATTATCACTTCTTCTAAAGTGTGCATCACCGTAATTAATCATGTCCATACCTACTCTGAATGAAGTAACATCCATTAAGCCAGAAAGAAAATCTTTGCTGATAAAATCAAGCTCGTCAATCTGGATATGACCACCTTCAACCCATGTCTCATTATGATGACGTGAGCTAAGATAAGTTCTTAAATGCATTCTCACTCCTTTAGCCAACTGTACATCAATGTTAAGATTTGCCGTTGGAAGGTTAATGTTAGAACCAAGTGGAATAAGTGCAGGTGCTCCTGTTGCGTTTGAATGATCCAGGGCTTGAAATTGCAATGCAAAATCACCGCCTACGCGTACTTGAAATCCTTGATATTCTTCTGCGTTTCCTTTTTTTGTTTCAAAAACATTCAGACCTTCATAACCTGGCTGTGCGAAAAATTGCAGCATCTTGCTGTTTTCTGTTTTCTCATCATTTTTTAGCTGTTCATTTTGTGCGAACACCCCTAGAAAAGGAACTAAAATTAAGGTTAAAATTAATGTTGTTGTTTTCATAGTTTATTGATTTATTGATATATTGATATTATTTATTTAAAAGCTCTATTGTTAATTTCTTAACAATGATTTGTAATAACTGCCTTTTCTTTCTCTATTAATCCTATTGCTTTACTAGGATAAGAATTATCTTACGTAATACTTTCTCTTATGTTTCAGTAAAAAATAATTATTTTAATTCTTCTATTAATCCTATTACTTTACTAGGACAAAATTATATAATTAATATTAATTTACCAAAAAAATAAAAATATTTTTGATTAATAAATAAAGAAATATTTTTTTTCGGTTCAAATATTTAAATTATTTGGCACATATTATATGGTTTTATCTACAATAGTCTTACAATCGGATTCTTTGTTAATGTCTTAGTTTGTAGGCATTTTGTATTGTCATTAGCTATATGTTTTCATAAAATGTATTGTATGAGCAAAATCAAAAACAAGCATTATTTTTTATTCGGTCATTACAAAAGAACTCGTAAAAGCAATAGTGCTGAAAAAGGAAAATATATGTTTACAAATAAAAGGCAGCAAAGGTAATCGAAGCAATAATATGTTAATAAATAAAAACCCCCGCTGGCGTGGATATTTTATCCGTGCCCATTTTAAAATACTTTTTACTATAATCTATCTTCATCTTCTTTTCCTACCTTTTATTGTCGCCCGGATTGCAAATCTGCGCGAGCTGGGTAATTCGAAGTTTAATAAATTACAAGAACAATTCGACAAACTAAATTCTGAATTAAAAATTATTTTCGAAAATTATTTTTACAAATAAATACACTACTCTAATAATTTAAAAAACTATCTAGAATAAAAAAAGACTTTGTTAACACAAAGTCTTTTTTATAAATTTTAGAATCTTTCTTTACTTATATCTGTATGCTATTCCTGTAATAGTAGTACTAGGTATTTCCCCAAATGCGAAGTAGGCTTTTTTTTCTATAACAAGCACAATATGTGCATTAACTAAAGCAGCTTTTCTTTTTAAAATAATTGTAGCACTTCTTTCTAGGGATTCAGGTGTAGAATATCCTCTTTCTGAACCTTCAGCTTTAGCCTCTATCCTAGCCACTTCAATTAATCCAACAACATTGTTTTTTTCTTTTGTAATTTTTACTTTTTTCCAATCAGAAGATTTTCTTATCTTTGGTTTTTCTTCGTTAAGTATTTCTATTTTTCCTGTTGTATATTCTATTTTATAAACATTACGCTGATCCATTTTTTCTACCTTACTATTTCCGGGTAATGAAAAATAAAGAAGGTTTAAATAAATTTTCTTTACAGTAACATACCTTTTTTCCCCACTATGCAAATATATAATATCTGTATTTTGTGGTATTTCTTTATTATCTTCAGTATTAACATCAACTGTATCACCAACAGTTAGTGTGTCATTCATATTAATTGTATCCTTTACACTAATTGTATCTTTTAGATCAACAATTATAGAGTCTTCATCGGGATAAACAATTTGTCCAATTAACGCACAATTAGAACTAAAAAATAAAAAGACAGATAATAAAAAAAATCTATACATAATAAATAACATTTAGAAAAAATCTCTCACAAAAATATGAGAATAATAATTAATTACAAGTAAATATAAAAATTTAATTCTAAAATCGTGCCAAAAAAATATGGCTGACTAAACAGACAGCCATATATATCAATGTAAGAATTATTATAAATTATGTTTTTTTACAAAATCACCGATAAATTCTTTAAGGTTAGGATTTCCAATTTCTTGCAAATCGTAATAAACTCTAGTATTTGGTTTATCAATTTTAATAATTCTGTTAAGATCGATTGGAGTACCAATAATTACAGAATCACATTTTGTATTTTTTATAGTTTTTTCAAGGTCTTTAACTTGCTGGTCACCATATCCCATAGCAGGAAGCAGCTCTCCAATATTAGGATATTTTTCGAAAGTTTCTTTTAATTTTCCAACAAGATAAGGACGAGGATCGATACATTCAAGAGCTCCAAATTTTTTAGCTGCAACAGTTCCAGCACCAATTTTCATTTCTCCATGAGTTAATGTAGGGCCATCTTCAACAACTAATACTTTTTTTCCTTTAATAATAGAAGGATCGTCGATTTTTATCGGAGATGCTCCATCAATTACAGCAGCCTTTGGATTAACTTTAGCTATACTTTCTCGTACAATCTGTATATTTTCAGGTGAAGCACTATCCATTTTATTTATTACAACCACATCGGCGATACGCAATGTTGCTTCGCCGGGATAGTATTTTAATTCGTGACCCGCCCTATGAGGGTCAGCAACAGTTACCATTAAATCGGGTTTATAAAATGGAAAATCATTATTTCCTCCATCCCAAAGAATTACGTCACAACCATCGGGGTCTTTTTCTGCCGCCCTAACAATAGCTTCATAATCTACTCCTGAATATATAACGTTTCCTCTTTCAACGTGAGGTTCATACTCTTCCATTTCCTCAATAGTACATTTATGCTTCTTCAAATCGGAAATTGAAGCAAAACGTTGTACTTTTTGTGCAACAAGGTCGCCATAAGGCATTGGATGTCTAATAGCAACAACCTTAAGTCCTTTTTCCATCAATAATTCAATAATTCTTCTTGATGTTTGACTTTTCCCACATCCTGTTCTAACAGCACCTACGGCAATTAAAGGCTTTGTGCTTTTTATCATTGTATCTTTTGTTCCTAAAAGTGCAAAATTAGCACCGGCCGCATTAACAATAGCACTCATTTCCATTACCTTAGAATAAGGAACATCGCTGTATGAAAATACACAAACATCAACTTTCAATTCCTTTATCAATCTCACTAATTCATCTTCACTATATATTGATATTCCTTTTGGATATAATTTGCCTGCAAGTTCAGCAGGATATTTACGCCCATCTATGTCTGGTATCTGAGCGGCAGTAAATGCTACTACATTATAATCTTCATTATCTCTGTAATAAGTATTGAAGTTATGAAAGTCTCTTCCAGCAGCTCCAATAATAAGAACATTTTTTTTAGGCATGTTATTTTCCTCCAATTTTAGTGAATTATTATTTTTACCATAACACAATTAATTGTTTAATTGAAAATTCATAATTTTATAGAAAGAACTTCAGTTTTGCTTTTATTTTTAACTTATTTAACACCTACTAAACTATGTAATAATATAGCAATAACAAGCACTAGACGACAAAACATGTTAAGCAACATTATTGACTAATAATTAATTACTTAATTAGGAACTAAATCCGTTAAAAAATAAGAGCAAATTTCTTAGCTCATATATATATATTAC
>JAQIBH010000044.1 GCA_027859205.1 Bacteroidales bacterium
TTAAAGCAAGTCGAATTTTCCTTGCAACCTTATTTATAATTTGTTTTTTCATGCCCTTCGCAATCCTTTGTTGTTTAGGGTTTGTTGATGTTTACTTAACACATCCTTTTATTTAAGTATATTTATTAATACATTTGATAAGAACGTATTCGAAAAATTACTTTATTTCTTATCAACCTTAATACTTATGAAAAAAATTCTAATAGAAGCAGATTTTGCTGTATTGACGTATGATCCAGATTTAAAATTGGCAAAAATTGTTTGGAATGGGAAAGCAACTACTGAAGAATATCAGCACACATTTATGACTCTTTTGGAGTATAGTAAAGAGCATAAAACAGAAAATTTTATATCTGATTTGAGGAAGCAGGCTGTTGTTTCACCTGAAAACCGGAATTGGTTCGAGACAGTTGTGATACCAAGAGCTATAGAACTAGGATTAATTCGAGCAGCTGTTATTTTTGACGGGAACGTATTTAAGAAGTATTATTTAAATATGATTCTTAAAGTTTTAAATAAATACAAATTGCCTTTGAAATTATTTAATTCTGATGAAGAAGCAAATGAATGGATTACAAGTTTTACGCAATAATATATAACTTTTTTATTGTTGTTTAACTTTTTCAGAATCAACCATTTTATACATTTTATCGGATCTTCTAATTAAAGTATTAATTGGCACTGAACAGCGAATACCTTTTTTCGCAATTTCAGTACTTTTTAAGTCTACTCGAATTTCATCAACCTTTAACTGTACAACACCTGTTGTTGGACCAGTAATTAGGATCTCATCACCAATTTTTAAATCGTGCGATTCAATTAAAAATTCAGCAACCTTAATTTTTGTGAAGTAATTAGTTGCTTTCCCAATATATATTTTCCGTTTTGTTGCTCTCGATCCGTATTTATGGCTCCACTCCCCAAGTTTTTGACCAAGATAATATCCATCCCAAAAGCCGCGATTAAATACTGCTGAAAGCCGAGTAATCCAATTATTAATTTTCTCCTCGTTATAAGATTTATCTAAATAAGCAATGATTGCTTCGTTATAACATTCGGCAACTGTTTTTACATATTCTGCTGACCGAGCCCTGCCTTCAATTTTTAAAACACTAACACCTGCATCGAGCACTTTGTTTAAAAATCCTATTGTACATAAGTCCTTGGGTGACATGATATATTCATTGTCTATCTCAAGTTGATTTCCGGATTCTTTTTCGGTTACAATATATGCTTTCCGACAAGTTTGCATACAAGCACCACGATTCGCCGAAGAATTCTTTTCATGAAGGCTTAAATAACATTTTCCTGAAATAGCCATGCAAAGTGCACCATGAATAAACATTTCGATTTTTATTAAATTCCCCTTGGGTCCGGTAATATTTTGTTTTTTTATTGCTTTGCTAATTTCTGAAACCTGATCAAGAGAAAGTTCTCTGGCTAAAACAACAACATCAGCATATTGAGCATAGAATTTCAAGCTTTCAATATTACTAACATTTAGTTGTGTAGAAATATGAACTTCAACATCCTTATTTCGAGCATAGTTAATTACAGATATATCAGAAGCTATAATTGCACTTATGTTATTTCGCTTTGCGGCATCAATAATTTCCTTCATTAAATTCATTTCTTCATTGTAAACCACTGTGTTTACAGTTAAATAGGATTTAATACCATGTTCATGACAAAGGCTAACAATTTTTTCAAGATCGTCGAAAGTAAAATTGTTAGAAGAATGCGCTCTCATATTCATTTTCTCAATGCCAAAATATATGGAATTTGCACCTCCCTGAATAGCCGCCATTAGCGATTCGTAAGAACCTACAGGAGCCATTATTTCTATATCTTCCCTATTCATTTATTATGTTTTAAACCATTAATGTGATTTTCGCAAAGTTAAAAGTTTAGATTTATTATACTAAAATATGAACCATTTTATAAAACTTATTGTTTAGTAAATAAATAGAATCATTTATCAAAACTAAAAATTGTTTAATCATTAAAAAAGATCAACTATGAATCAGGACCAAAAAATAATCGAAACGGTTGGATACATTAAAAAAGAACAAAAACTAACAACAATTGAGAATAATATTATTCCAAATACTTTGGTATTAGAAAGTATTCATCCTTTTTCGGGTTTTCATGGTACTAATTTACCCGAAGATTCTAAACCAAGATCATTATTCTTAGTTTTATCTAAAGATTATGATTTTGAAGAAATAGCTAGAATTACAAAAAAAATTAAAAAGGATTTCAAATACGATTTCAATGCCTCTATTGGAAAAATTCATTTTAAAACAAGTTCTTATACCTGTATTCGAATTAAGTATTTAAAAAGTTTTATTTTTTTACCGGAACTTCAGAGCTTGTTTCAAGAAAATGGCGTTAAGCTTGCCAATAAAAAAACATTTGACAAAACGGGTTTAATTATTATTAATAAAAACTTTATTGTTAAAGAACTTGAAGAAGGGAGTTACGATGATTTAGAAGAAGATTCAAAATTTTATATTGAGCTTCCAAGGGATTTACCATGGGATACTTTTAAAGAATTCACTTTAAATATAAAAAACAATATCGATAATAGTGACTTTGATGCAGCTCAAGGAGTTTTCTATAGGAAAAGAGAAATTGTTGAGGTAGTTCGTTTGTACATTTGTGAAGGACAAATGGATAAAATTAAAACCATTCAGAAGCTCTATAAAGATATGATTCAAAAAAAATACAAATAGATTTATATCAGTATAGCCAAAGCCAATCTCAATGAGTTGGCTTTTTTTTTGAAATCAAAACTCTAAAAGTATTGGTTGAATGTTTTTAAGTCGTGCCACCAATAGCTACTGCTTTTCTGCCACCAATTGCTATTATTTGTTAGCCTAATTACATTCTGGTAGAGTTTTTGAGGCTGTAAAATTTAACTTTAGTATTTTTGTGCTTAATTATTAAACGGATAAATCTGCGAAATGCGAAATATCAAATCAATTGTAATAGGTTTATTATTGGCAATATTAATTCTTGTATCAATTGCTGTTGCTGTCGCATATTTTTATGAAGACAAAGTAAGCCGTTATTTAATTGCAGAATTAAATGAATATATATTAACAGAAGTTGAGGTTGAACAAGTAAATTTCTCTTTAATTAAAAAATTACCTAATGCATCACTTGAGTTAAAAAATGTTTTAGCTTACACAAAAGATGGGTTTTACAAGGACATACAAGGATATAATACTGACACTTTGTTCTTTGCTCAAAGTATTTACATTCAATTAAATATACTTGATTTATTATCAAAAAATTATACCATAAGCAGTATTCATTTTGATCGGGGTAAAATTAATTTGTTTGTTGATCATTTAGGAGATCCAAATTATATATTCTGGAATAAAAAGGAAAACACAGAAGAGAATGAATTTAACTTTGCTCTTAACGAGGTTAAAATAACTCAAACAGATATATTATTTTGTAATGATGCAATAAACTTTGTGCTAAAATCGAAAGTAAATAAAGTTGATTTTGAAGGAAACTTTTCAAATCAAAATTATTTAATGAAAATAAAATTAGATCAATTTATTGAGAATCTTAGTGTTGGGGATATTGATTATGTTTATAATAAAAATACAAAAGCGAATCTGGACCTTGATATTGTTAATAACAGTATAAGTATTAAGAACGGCACATTAAATCTCGACAATTTAAAACTTGATGTCAATGGAAGTATTGAGAACTCGGGAAATAAAAAAACAGATTTAGTAATTTCGGGTAAAAATTTAAATCTGAAAAAATTCATAGAACATTTACCACCAAGGGTACTTAATGAGTTTCCTAATATTATTGGTCAAAAAGGGAACGCTACTTTAAGTTTAAATATTTCAGGAATAAATATTAAAGAAAACAGCCCACATATTGAGGCATTATTTTTATTAAACGAGGCGCAACTATTTGATATTGAAAGAGAAATAAGACTAAGCAATGTGAATGTTGAAGGTGAGTTTTCAAATGGCACCGATAATAACTCCAGAACATCAAAGTTGCTACTCAAGAGTTTTAACACAAACCTGGAAAGCAATTATTTTGAAGGATCTTTCGAGCTAACCAATTTTGAAAATCCGCATATTAAATTGGACCTTTCATCAGAACTATATTTTGATGAAATAAAAGAAATATTTAATCTCGACACAATCGAAATTTTTAACGGTATTGCAAATGCGAAAATCAAATATAATGGTGAGTATGAAGAATTAAGAAGATTTAAACCTCGGCATTTACTTACAAAAGATTACACTGTGTATTTGAATATTAAAAATGGCGAATTTAAACTCAAAAATCATCCTTTAGTATTAAATGAAATTTCGGGCGAAATTGATCTGAATAGAACATTGTATACCGACAGTCTGTACTTTAAGGTAAACAATAATGACTTTTTAATAAAGGGCAGAATATCTAAACTCTTCGAATACTTTAATGAAAAAGAAATTTTTAATATTAATGCGCGAGTATATTCCAGAAAAATTGATTTGGATGAGCTTACATTGTTATTTCAGAGTAAAACAACTATAAACTCTGAAACTTATCAATTTCCCGATAAAATTGCTTTACAATTAAGATTAGAAATTGAAAACTTTGAGGTTGGTAAGTTTTACGCAACTAGCGTTAAAGGAAATCTTAACTACAAACCTAAAATGTTCTCCTTGCATGAAATTTCGTTTAATTCAATGAACGGGAAAGTAAAAGCAGGAGGAGTAATCATTCAGAAACTTAATAATGATTTTATAGTTAAAACACAGAGTCGATTAACAGATATTAATATGAATAAGTTATTTTATTCGTTTAATAATTTTGGACAAACCTTTATTACGAGTCAAAATTTGGAAGGAGCATTAACAGGCGATGTTTATTTTTCATCTGAATGGTCAAATAAAATTGAAGTGCGAAAAGAAACCGTTAGTTCGGAATGTGACATTACAATTTCGGATGGCGAACTAAATAATTTTGAACCAATGCTTGGCTTATCTCGCTTTATTGATATTGAAGAACTCAAAAGCATTAAATTTTCGACGTTAAAAAATAAAATTTCCATTAAAGATGAGCAAATAAGCATTCCACAAATGGATATCGAATCGTCGGCGATAAACATAACAGCTTCGGGGAATCATAAATTTAATCATGAATATGAATATCAAATACAATTGCTGTTATCAGATTTATTATCGAGGAAAATGAGGAAATCAAATCGCAAAAAGCAAGTCGACGAAAATATAGAAGAAGATGACGAAGGAAGAGCTATTTTGTATTTACTTTTAGAAGGAGATAAAGATAAAAGCAAAGTTAAATATAACAGAAAAGCAGCTCGAACAGTAAGGAAGGAAAACTTGAAAGACGAGCGCAGTGAATTAAGGAAAATTTTAAACGAAGAATTTGGTTGGTTTAAAAATGATAGCTCTTTAAATGACGCGTCAATTAATACTGGTAAAGAGGAATTTGAAATTGAATTCGAAGAAAATCGTAAGACAAAAGAAAAGAAAAAAGAAGAAAATGCCGAATCAGAACAGAATTTCGTTATTGAGTGGGAAGAAGATTCCACGAAACAGTTACTAGAATAATTTAGGCATATTTTATCTGAAATGAAAAAGCAAATATTAATACTTCTCTTTCTAATAATAACAGTCAATTTATCTGGACAATCAATAAAGGTGTCTGATAAGTTAACATTAATACAACTAACAGATAATAGCTATATACATACTTGCCAGAATAGTAATGGATTGGTTTATATAAATGAGAATGACGCATTGATTGTTTCAACCCCAGACTCTGAATTAGAAACTCAGAACCTGATTGATTGGGTAGTAAAGGAACGAATGTTAAATATAGTTGGATATGTGATTGACAGGTGGCATCCTGATGCAATGGAAGGTTTGGATATTGTTCACCAAAATGGAATAATGACTTATTCATACGAATTGACACAGCAGATTGCAAAAGAAAAAGGATTACCAATACCTAAAAAGGGATTTAATCCGAAGACTGTAATTGAAGTTGGTAGTGAGAAAGTAATTTGTCATTTTTTAGGAGAGGCACACACAAAAGACGGGATTGTTGTATGGATTCCGAGCGAACAAATACTTTTTGGTGGAAATGAGATTAGAAATTATAATGGTTGGGTAGGAAATATAGCGGATGCAAATCTTGATTGTTGGTCAGAAACGGTGGCTAGAGTACAGAAAGAATATGGTTCAGCAAAAATTGTTATTCCAGGACATGGTAAACATGGTGGCGCAGAATTAATAGACTATACAATTGGATTATATAAAGTAGATAACAAAAGCAGGATTTGGAATAATCAAGAGCTTTCTACTCGACAAATTATGGATAATAATGAAGACTTTCATGTAACAGCTGAATCTGATTCAATTCAAAACGGAGAACGGATATTAAAAAATGCTATATTATTCGCTCAAGATTTTACAAAATATGCTAAAGTAGAATCGCCTCTCATCATCTATCAACCTGATAAGAAAAGAATTGATTCTGATTATGGAAGATTAAGGATTTATGATAAAATATCAAATGGCGAAAAACTGAGAACTGATGTTTTTTATAAAAAACTGATTATTTTTAAGGAAAATGATTCGGTTGGATTAAGAATAATATTAAAGGAAATGGAAAAATAACAACCGCTAACATTGCTGCATTATCAATTTGGCTTTTGAATTTTGGATTTTTCTTGCAGGGACTGTATAGTAATGCTATTTTTACAATGGGTACTCAATAAATGTAATTACTTTGAATATTTACACTAAAAAACAAAAATGGAAATTCTTATTGCTCGTTGTTGCGGTAGTAATAGGTGTTTTAACATTTTTGGTTACTAACAATCTTGCAAATAAACTATCAATCGAAGAGCGAAAGAAAGTAGAGCTTTGGGCTTTAGGAATGCGCCAATTATCTGCACTTGATTATGGTGGAGGAGATGAAACATTTATCCTTGAAGTAATTATAAACAACGAAACAGTTCCTGTAATACTTACTGACAAAGATGGCATAATAATATCTTCTCGAAATTTAGACCTTAATAAAGAAAACGACAAAGAATATTTGAGCAGGCAACTCGAAAAAATGAAAAAAGACAATGAGCCAATTGAGATAACATTACTCGATGGTAATAGAAACTTTATATATTACAAGGAATCAATACTGTTAACGAGACTTTATTATTTCCCCTTCATACAATTTTCTGTAATAAGCTTATTTTTGTTAGTTTCTTATTTCGCCTTTAGCGTATCGCGAAGGGCCGAGCAAAACCAAGTTTGGGTAGGCATGGCAAAAGAAACAGCGCATCAGCTGGGCACTCCAACATCTTCATTAATGGCTAGTTTGGAGTTATTAAAATTAAACAATGTTGATAATAATGTTGTTGCTGAGCTTGAGAAAGATGTAAATAGATTGGAGAAAATTACAGAACGTTTTTCAAAAATAGGTTCAGCACCTAAGCTCGAGAAACAAAATATAATTGATGCCTTAATAAATACAATAAATTACATAAAAGCTCGAACATCCGAGAAAATTAAGTTTAACATTAATTTTTCAGAAAATGATGAAATTTTAGTTCCGTTTAATTATTCCTTATTTGAATGGGTTGTAGAAAATATATTTAAAAATGCAATAGACTCTATGAAAGGAAGTGGGAATATTACTATAAACATAGATGATAGAATGCAGTTTTTATTTATTGATATTATAGACGAAGGGAAAGGCCTGGCTAAATCAAAATATAAAACAATTTTTCAACCGGGATATACTACAAAGCACAGAGGTTGGGGTTTGGGTTTGTCTTTATCTAAAAGGATTATAGAAATGTATCACGATGGCAGAATATTTGTAAATCATTCGGAAATAGATAAAGGTACAAACATGCGAATAGTATTAAAAAAGTAAATTATTCTAATTGTAGCAAGTATCAATATTGTAGATTTGGCTCAATAT
Organism: Bacteroidales bacterium; assembly: GCA_027859205.1. Taxonomy (GTDB): domain Bacteria; phylum Bacteroidota; class Bacteroidia; order Bacteroidales; family UBA12077; genus UBA12077. The sequence goes on from JAQIBH010000044.1 coordinate 7,987, forward strand.
TTTCTGTAAGTATATCTCTAAAAACATAAAATCAGCAAAGCAATTTGTATAAATATTTTGCAGTATGAAAGTTGAGCATTTTCAGAAAATATATTAGTGACAAAGAGTCTCGATACTTGATAATAAAATATTAATACTTGATTTTATAACTAACGCATTACGCATAATGTACTTAATAGCTTATTAGGACTGTAAAATAGAATTAGAATTAAGCTAAATGTATCTGTGCGTTTTGAATCATTTTTTCTTTTTTTATTCGAATATTAATTTATACTTTTGCACGATGTAATTTGGGAAGGCGTGAATCATTTAAGCAAATATCGAATTGTTCATAAGGGATTAAGTGAGGGTTTACATGAATTCGAATTTGATCTTGATAGTTTGTTCTTTGAGAGTATAGAATATTCAGATATAAAAAACGGAAATCTAAAAGCAAAAGTTCTTTTAAATAAGAAATCAACTTTTTTAGAGTTAGATTTTCAAATTGATGGAATTATTGAATTAAACTGTGACAGGTGTTTAGACGAATACAATCAGCCAATAAACTATAATGGTAAATTGTTCGTTAAGTTTTCGGAAAAAGAAGATGATTTAGCCGAGAATGTAATTTGTTTATTATCATCAGAGTTCGAATTTGACATTTCGCATTATATTTACGAAAGTATAAATTTGAGTATTCCGTTAAAACGAGTTCATCCCGACGATGAAAATGGTGATGTAGCTTGTAATCCTGAAATGTTAAAAGAAATAAATAAATACAAAACAGATAAGCCTGCCGATGAGAATATTGATCCAAGGTGGGAAAATTTAAGAAATTTAAAGGCAAATAATAATAACTAGACGAAATGGCACATCCAAAGAGAAAGACATCGAAACAGAGAAGAGACAAGAGAAGAACACATTACAAAGCAACTGAACCAACGGTTGCAGCGTGTTCAAATTGCGGTGCTACACACGAGTATCACAGAGTTTGTCCTGAGTGCGGATATTATAAAGGACAATTAGCTGTTGATAAAGAAGTAAAAGCGTAGATTAAGAAATTCAAATTCAAATGAGAATTGGAATAGATATTATGGGTGGTGATTTTGCTCCTGAAGCTACGGTTTTAGGGGCAATTTTAGCTCATAAAGAAATGTTATCCGAAGATCGTATTGTACTTATTGGAGATCAGGAACAAATTCTTGAGATTTTGAATCGCGAGAAAGTTGATCCTGAAATTTTTGATATAGTGCATGCATCGGAAATAATAGGTATGAATGATCACCCTGCAAAAGCTTTTAAAAAAAAGCAGGATTCTACCATAACTATTGGATTTAAACTTCTATTTAACGGAGAAATTGATGGTTTTGCAAGTGCAGGAAATACTGGTGCCATGATGGTTGGTGCAATGTATACTGTTAGAGTAGTGCCAGGCGTTATTCGCCCGGTAATTACAGCAGCAATACCAAAACCCGACGGTTCAGTTTCTATTTTACTTGATGTTGGATTAAATCCAGATACTAAACCCGATGTACTTTATCAATATGCGATTTTGGGCTCAATTTATGCCGAAAATGTATATCACATTAAAAATCCGAAAGTAGGATTAATTAATATAGGGTCGGAAGAGGAAAAGGGAAACCTGATAACCAAATCGACACATGAATTAATGAAAGGCACGAATGATTTTAATTTTATTGGGAACATTGAAGGAAACGAACTGTTTGATGATAATAAAGTTGATGTTATTGTGAGTGATGGTTTTGTTGGGAATATAATTCTTAAGCAAGCCGAAGCATTTTATACTCTCATAAAGAAAAGAAAAATACAGGATGAATTTTTCGAAAAATTTAATTTCGAAAATTATGGAGGAACTCCAATTTTAGGAGTAAATAAGAATATAGTTATTGGTCATGGAATATCAAATGCCAAGGCGATTAAAAATATGATTCTCCACACAAAGGAAGTAGTTCACGCGAATCTTTCCGAAAAAATCAAAGAGGTTTTTAAATGACAAAATTAAGAGCAACCATAACGGGAATTGGAGCCTATGTTCCAGATTACATCCTCACAAATGATGAATTAAGTAAAATGGTTGACACTACCAATGAGTGGATTATGACACGAATTGGAATAAAAGAGAGACACATTATAAAAGAAAAAGGAGAGGGATCATCGTTTGTTGGAACAAAAGCAGTTCAAAACTTGCTCGATAAAACAAACACATCTCCCGAAGAGATTGACTTACTTATTTGTGCTACAGTAACCCCAGATCATTTATTTCCTGCAACAGCAAACATTATTAGTGATAAAGTAGGAATAAAAAACGCATTTAGTTTTGATTTAAATGCAGGATGTTCAGGATTTTTATATGCCTTAACAACTGCATCAAAATATATTGAGTCAGGTTTGTATAAAAAAGTTGTTGTGGTTGGTGCTGAGAAAATGTCATCAATCGTTGATTACCAGGATCGAGCTACATGTCCAATCTTTGGTGATGGTTCGGGAGCAGTTCTTTTGGAACCAACAACCGAAGATATAGGAATTGTTGATACAATTTTACAATCTGATGGAGCAGGAAGAGTTCATTTACATCAAAAAGCAGGTGGATCTGTTAAGCCTCCTTCACATGAATCAATTGACGCAAGAGAGCATTATATTTATCAAGAAGGACAAGCTGTTTTTAAATGGGCTGTATCAAAAATGGCAGATGTGTCGGTTGAAATGATGAAGCGGCACGATATTACTCCGGATAAACTTTCCTGGTTAGTACCTCATCAGGCTAATATGCGAATAATTGAAGCTGTTGCTAATAGAATGGGTATTAGAAAAGATCAGGTAATGATAAATATTGAAAGATATGGTAATACAACTTCGGCTACATTACCACTTTGTTTGTGGGAATGGGAAAATCAACTAAAGAAAGGTGATAATGTTATTCTTGCAACTTTTGGCGCCGGATTTACCTGGGGAGCAATGTATGTTAAGTGGGGTTATGACGGTAAAGATGTAAAAAAATAAATCAATATATGTATAATTAAAAATCCGAAGTTGAAAGACTTCGGATTTTTTGTTTTAGCACTTTACAGATTGTCAAATATAAGTGTAAATTCTGTTGATTTATCTGTGATGGATGAAACGGTGATTGTGCCATTGTGCATTTTCATTATTTGTTTTGAGATACTTAAGCCAATTCCTGAGCCCGTTTCTGTAGTTGTGTAAAATGGTATAAAAATATCATTTATAATGTCTTCAGAGATTCCTATCCCGTTGTCTTGAACTGTAATATGTATTTTATTATCCTTTTTATAAGTTTTTAGCAATAACTTCCCACTTACTTTTCCTTCCAGTGCTCGAATGCTATTCTTCACTAAATTAATAAGGATTTGCGATAGTTGTTCTTTATCCGCGTTCAAAATCAAGTCCTCGGGCTTAACTTCTACTAGAATATCAATATTGTTATTTTCGATTTCTTGTGTGAAAAGCTCTTTAGTTTGTTCTAATAATTTAAGAATTGGAAAACCCGATCTGATTGGTTTAGGTAATGATGACAGTTTTCTGTAATTATTAACAAAATTGATTAATCCAACACCTCTTTCTTCAATAATTTCAAGACCTTCGACGGTCCTGTTTATAGATGTAGAAGTTATATCTTCAGGAGATTTGACAATCTCTCCATCATGAAAATATTTTTTCATTGTTTTCGATAATGATGTAATAGGTGTTATGGAGTTCATTATCTCGTGATTCAGAATTCTTATGAGTTTGTTCCACGATTCTATTTCGTTTTTATACAGATGCTTGTCGATATCTTGAAATGATACAAGTTTAATTTTGGAGCCTTTTAAATGGAGCAAACCACAATTAACAGAAAGCTTTTGTTTAATAGCGGGTGTTGAGAATTCTATTATTTCAGATTCATTAGGTTTTAGTTGTCTTAAAAAATTTGAAAAAGTTTCATTTAGCAGATCTAAGTCCTGGATTTTGAATATATTATCCATTCCCAGAATTCTTTTTGCTTCTGGGTTTATAAACTGAATTTTATCGTTTTCGTCGAAGGAAAAAAGACCAACATTTATGTAATTTACCAGATGATTAAGGTAATTTGTCTGAACTTCCTTTTCTATTCGAATGTCCTGAATAATTTGATTAGTATCGTTGAATTGTTTTCGTAATAGTGAAAAACTGTCTTTGTCTGTAATATTTGTCAGTCGAAATCCCGATTCTTTATTCTTAATTAAATCGAAATATTCAATAGTTTGAAGATTGATTCTTCGAATATAGCGGATTAAAAAAATTGTTTGTAAAACCAAAAGAAGAGCTAAATTAATGATTGTAATAAGGTAATCTCTCAATATATATTCTGTTACAAGGAAAAAGCAGTTTGCAACAATAAGAATTATCCTTGTTATAATATTTAGTGAAAATTTATTGTAAGCCATATTTCTTCATTTTATTATACATGGTTTGTCGTGCTATTCCTAGTTCCTTTGCAGCAAAAGTCAAAACTCCATTGTTATTGTTAAGTGCCTTAATTATGGCTTTCTTTTCTATATCGTCAAGTTTTTGAGGTTCGTTATTGATTAAATTCAAACTTTGGGGTTTAAGCATTAAGTCGCTTGGACCTATAATATCTGATTCGCACATGATAACAGCTTTTTCTATGGTGTGTTGCAGTTCACGAACATTCCCTGGCCAATTGTAATTTATTAATTGGGAGTAAGCATTTTTATCGAATTTCAAATTCTGTTTTTCATACTTTTTAGAGAAAAGAGCTAAAAAGTTTTCGGCAAATAAAATTATATCGTCATCTCGTTCCCGTAAAGGAGGGATTTCAATTACAATAGTGTTTATGCGGTAATACAAATCTTCGCGAAAAAGATTTTCCTGAATCATCGTTTCAATTGATTTATTTGTGGCACTAATTATTCGTATATCAATATTTGTTATAGTGTTTGATCCTATTGGAACAACTTCTTTGTTTTGGATAGTAGTTAGTAATTTAGCTTGCAGAGGAAGTGGAATATTTCCGATTTCATCAAGGAAAAGGGTTCCTCCAGATGCAATTTCAAACCGTCCAATTCTATCTTCTTTTGCATCGGTATAAGCGCCTTTTTTGTGTCCAAAAAGCTCACTTTCAAAAAGATTGTCGCTTATTGACCCCAAATCAATATGAATAAATGCTTCGTTTAATCGTGATGATAAGCGATGAATTTCGCGTGCAATTACTTCTTTTCCCGTTCCGTTTTCTCCTAAAATTAGGATATTAGCATCCGTTTTGGCAACTTTCTTTATTGTTGAATAAACTTTTTCCATTACAGGAGAAGTTCCTTTAATTAACAAATGAGTTTTTTCTAAATCCTTTGTTATGACTGCCTGAGTTTTCTTAAGTTTCTTAACTTGAACTTTTGATAGTCGCAATTTTATTGCCGTATTTATAGTGGCCAATAATTTATTATTATCGAATGGTTTTAATATAAAATCTGTAGCACCTTCCTGAATGGCTCTTACTGCTATTTCTACGTCGCCATAGGCAGTAATTAAAATTACGATTGCATCAGGGTCGGATTTTAAAATCCGATTTAACCAATAGAATCCTTCATTCCCGGTATCCTGACCTTTAGTAAAATTCATATCCAGAAGTATTACATCAAATTTTTCTGATCGTAATTCTGAAGGAATTAAGTTTGGGCTATTAATAGTTGTTACTTGTTCGTATTCTGTTTCAAGTAAGAATTCAAGTGTTTTTAAAACCTGTTTATCGTCATCAACAACTAATATTTTATTTTTTTTAATCATTATAATTTTATATGCGTGCCTAAAAAATATACGTCTAGCGTCTAATATTTGGGCGTTTCGTGATGTGCTTTAATAATATACCAGCATTTAATCTGCTCAAAAAGAGATTGTTAATGTTTTTGGCAAATATCTTGTTTTATTTATAAATGTAAAACAAAAATTAATTACTTTAGAACTATGATAAGATATTTTTTTAAACTGGCATTTCGAAACATCAGAAAATATAAAGTTAACACTTTTATAAGTTTGTTAGGATTAACAGTTGGCTTAGCTTCCTTTATACTTATTGCATCATATATAAAACATGAATTAAGTTTCAATCAATACAATGAGAACTATGAGCAAATATTTGTAGCAAATATTGATAATTATTGGACTGAAGGGATAGAGCATAGTCTTATTATGCCATATCCTTTACTTGATAAATTAGTTTCCGAATTTCCTGAAGTAAAGATTGGTGTTCGTATTGGTCGTGCTTATGTTACTGTTGCTAATGTTAACGATAACATTTCATTTTTTGCAGAAAATGGCTATTATGCTGACAATTCAATCTTTGACATATTTACTGTCGATTTTTTAAGTGGAGATAATAAAAATGCATTAAGCGAAACTAATACCATTGTATTAACTAAATCATATGCAAAAAAGTATTTTGGCGATGTAAATCCAATAGGTAAGGATTTATTGATTGACAAGAATTACATAGTAAAAGTAACGGCTGTAATTGATGATATGCCAGTAAATTCTGATTTTAGATATGATTTCTTTATGTCGATGCCTACACTATTAAGTAACAGTCCACATCGAGATTATACTCAAAGATGGAACGAACATAAATTTGAAACATTTATAATATTAAATGAAAATTGTGACTACGAAATATTAAATGAAAAAATTAGAGATATTATTATACCGCTCCAAGGAAACACAAAACGGGTGTTATATTTAACACCATTATCAAGTTTCCATTTAAAATCGAATGCTTTAATTAAAATACTTGTGATTTTCGGGCTTGTTGCAGTCTTTATTTTAATTATTGCGTGTTTAAATTTTATTAATTTATCAATTGCTAATGCAGCAAATCGAATAAAGGAAACAAGTATTCGTAGGATTGTGGGAGGGAGCAAATCATCTTTAATATTACAACAAGTAGGCGAATCTGTATTACTGTCGTTTATTTCGTTCGATTTAGCGTATTTGTTAGTCGAGAGATTATTGCCAGGATTTAATGCAATTTTGCAAACAGAAGTACCATCCAGTGTTATATTAAATTTCCCGTTTATTATTAGCATGTTTGCAATTGCTACACTCTTAGGTCTGGTATCGGCGATTTTTCCGTCAATAAAAATTAGCAGGATCAATCCTCAAAAAGCATTAGCGGGAAGAGGTAAAAGTATTGATAGGGCAGGATTGGGAAAAAAAGCTCTCATCGTTTTCCAGTACACTGTTTCAATTATTTTAATAATTGCTACCATAATACTTTCACAACAATTTAATTTTATAAAAAATAAAGATCTTGGTTTTGATGCCGATTATATAATTACTTGTTATGTTAAAAAACCTGATCGCACAAGTAATCCTAACTTGAAAATATTAAGAGATAAGATGCTTACTCAGGCAGGAGTGCAAAATATTACACTAAGTGCAACACTCCCTTTTCGTGGGAAGAATTCACTGTTTATTCGAAAAGTTATTGAAGCCAAAGATAATAGTTCTTTTATCGATTTTAGTAATACTGGAGCTTCCGAACCGGATAACAACGAAGGTTTTTATATGGATTATAATGTTGTAAATCCCTCTTTCTTTGAAACATTTAATATGAACTTGATTTCGAAAAAAGAGTTTTCTATAAATAGTATATCTGAGCAAAAAGGGTATTGTTATATTAATGAAGCGGCAATGGCAAAATTGGCATTTGAAAACCCATTAGGTGAGTCTGTTGCTATTGGAGAAACTAAATTTGAGATAGTGGGTGTGTGTAGCGATTATCATACACATTCTTTACAAGCTGAAATTATGCCTCTTCTTATTCTTCTTATACCTGATGATGATATAGAATCATATGATTATTATTCATGGATGAGTATTAAGTGTAATGCTCTAAATGTTAATGATATTAAACAGATAGCGGATGAAAATCGTATGGAATTACTTCCAGGAACAGGTAAATTTTGGGATTTTGATGATACAGATTTTAAGACTGAAACGCTTAATAAAGTGCAAGGTATAGAGAAATTATTTGGATTCTTCACCACAATAGCCTTAGTAATTGCTTATATAGGAATATTTGGTTTAATTGCTCTAACAATAAAACATAGAACCAAAGAAATTGGAATAAGAAAAGTTCTAGGTTCATCTGTCACTAATATTTATAGCTTAATAGCACGAGAATATCTTTTTATGGCAATTTTAGGTAATATTTTAGCATGGATGCCTGCATGGTATTTTAGCAATAAAATTCTTCAGGATTTTGCTTACCGCATAGAGATTAATTTTTGGGTATTTGGGTTGGCCCTTATCGCTACAATACTATTAACAATCATAACAATTGCCTTTCACACAATTAGAGCTGCTAGAACAAATCCTGTTAAGGCTTTGAGATATGAATAAAAGGATGTAAGGAGTATAATAAATATCCGAAGAATTTAAAACTTTGCTTGTTTGTTTTATCAGAGACCCAACAGGTTTAAAAAACCTATTAAGTCTGAAATTTAGGATAGATTTTTCTTAGCGAATTCAATTAATATTTTTGCATTTTTTTCAGGATTGTCGTCTTTTAACGAAACCGGATAAACCGTATTGTTTGTTCTTTGATCTAATCCAAAATTATAGCTTTTATCGTAGTAGGCAAGAGTTATGTCTGCAACTACATCTAATTGCCCGCTTTTAAGTGATTCTAAGGCTGATTTTACATGCTGACCCCCAAGTCTCTTTCCGATTCTTAAAATACATTCTTCGAGATATTTGGCGTCAAATCCGGCATATTCATTTACAAGTCGTTTAATGCGTTCGGATTTATTAAGCTCCATCTTAATCACAGTTGTTTTTCGCATTATATTAAAAAGTTCTTCCGGTATCCAATTTGATCCAATTGAGTGACTTTCATCTTCAAGCCAAATAGGTTTAGCATTATCTAGATCTAACCATTCATAAATCAGGTTATTTTCAAATTGCTCATTTGTGGGTTGCGGCTCTTGTCCCAAGGCTCCAAATACCGATCCTTTGTGGTGTGCTATGCCTTCAAGATCAATAACCTGTTCTCCTTTTTCTTTGATCATAAGCAGAGTTTCTGTTTTTCCGCTTCCGGTAAGTCCACCAACAACAATTAACTTTTTTGATTCAGCAAGCTGCGATTTTCCATAATTTCGAAACGCTTTATATCCTCCTTCAAGTATTAAAGTTTCTATACCAACAGTTTCGAACAACCATGCCATACTTGCGCTTCTCATTCCTCCACGCCAACAGTGTACAAGCAATTTATTATTTTTTGATAGTTTTCGAGAAGTTTCTGCAAATGATCGAAGTTTGCTTCCAACAATTTCCAAACCTGTTAGTACGGCACTTTCCTTTCCAGATTTTTTGTATTTGGTTCCAACAATTTCTCTTTCTTTATTACTAAAAATAGGAATGCTATGAGCTCCAGGAATATGTCCCGTTTCGAATTCTTTAGGTGATCTAACATCAACTATTGAAATATTTTTTGAGAGATTATAAAACTCTTCAACACTAATTTTTTGGGACATATATAGGATATTATTCTGCGAAGTTAATCAAAAAACTTGGGGCACGTATTTGTATTCTTGGCAATAGCTTATGGGAATGATAAACTTTAAATATTTAACTTTAAATAATCGCAAAAATTCAAAGAGGAAAATAACTCCGAACTCAAAATCCCGAACACAAAATTAAAAGTTAGCTTTCCAGAAAATTTCCGAGAATTGATCTACTTTCTTTTTTAACATTCCCCCCTGTTGGAGACAATCTTTGAATGAGTTTTCTAATAGGCATTGATTGTAGCCAGATTCTTCCTGTTCCTTGCATCGTAGCCAGAAATAATCCTTCGCCACCAAACACCATCGATTTTAAACTACCCGAAGCCTCAATATTAAAATTTATTTGTGGCTCGTAAGCTACAATGCATCCAGAATCAATTCGTAAAGTTTCGTTATTTAAAGTTTTTTCTATTATTGTTCCTCCCGCATGTACAAAAGCTAGTCCATCACCAATAAGTTTTTGCAAAATAAATCCTTCGCCTCCAAGTAAACCTGCACCGAGTTTTCTATTTAAATGAATAGATAATTTTGTGCCTAATGCAGCGCACAGGAATCCATCTTTTTGAACTATAATTTGACCATTACTATTTTTTAAATCAATGGGAATAATTTTACCAGGATATGGTGCTGCAAATGAAACTTTCCTTTTGCTTAATCCTTGATTTGTGAAATGAGTCATGAAAATCGATTCCCCAGTTAGTAATCTGCTACCGGCAGAAAATAACTTATTCATTAATCCCTGATTTGGAGTAGAGCCATCACCTAATTTTGTTTCAAAAGAAATACCTTCTTCCATATAAAGCATTGCTCCTGCTTCGGCAATTACTGTTTCGTTTGGGTCAAGTTCAACTTCTACAAGTTGAATATCATCACCAATTATTTTATAATCAATTTCGTGAGAGTTCATAAATTGTGATTTTAAATTTGACGTCTATATTGTGTACAGCAGTTTAACCAAACTCTTATCTGTAACACTATTTATCCTTGTGATTGATTAGTATTAGGTAAACATTGATTGTTCAGAAAAATAACGAATAAGCACTTCTTTTATTTCCTCAATCCGAACAGGCTTCGACAAGTAATGGTTCATTCCACTATCAAAAGCTTTTGTTTTATCTTCTTCGCGTGCACTAGCAGTCATTGCAACAATTGGTAGTTGGTATCCTGCGCTTCGAATTTCGGCAGTGGCTTCAAGTCCATCTTTTTCTGGCATCATAATATCCATAAAAATAATGTCGTATTTATTTTCTTTTACCTTGTTAAAACAGTCTTTACCATTTTGAGCAATAGTAATTTCATAACCCAAATTTTTAAAAATTGTTTGTGCAACTCTTTGATTAATAATATTATCTTCTGCCAACAAGATGCGGATTTTTTTCTTAATTTTATTTAACTCAGGCAGCACCTTATCGCGAACCTTTAGATTTGTAAAGTTATCCTTTAGAATTTCAAAAACCTCTGATGCTTCGTATGGCTTAATTAAATAATAATCGATATTATTCATTTTGCATTTTACATAATTCCCAGGCTGATCATTTGAGCTAACTACTGCTATTATGAAATTATTTGAGATTCCCCGTTCTTTTATTTTACATGCAAAATGAATACCGTCGAAGTTTGCGTTATCTTTAATTAAAATTACATGATATTTTTTATCTGGGTTTTTTAAGCTTTGTTCAATTTTAGCTAAGGCATCGTCGTTTGAATTAATTTGTTCGTTATTTGTACCAAAACTATTAAATGATTGCCAAAGTGTATTTTCCTCTTTTGGATTATTATTAATTATTAATACATTAATCTGATTATAATCAACAATTTTTGAGACATCAAGATCTTTCTTAAATTTTTCGTTTGAGTAAACTTGAATAGTGAAAGAGAATTTTGAACCACTATATTGAGGATCTTTTGTGATAGAAGAAGGACTTTCAACCCACATTTCACCACCCATTAATTCTACAAGTTGTTTCGAAATAGTAATACCTAAACCAGTACCACCAAATTTCCTTGTTGTTGAGCCATCAGCTTGAGAAAAGGATGCGAAAATATCACTCAGTTTTTCTTTAGGAATTCCAATACCAGTATCTTCAATCGAAAATTGAGTTGTAAGGTAGCCACTGTGGCTTTTTAACATTTCAACCGACAATACAATTTTGCCTTCGTATGTAAACTTTATAGCATTACCGATAAGATTAGAAATTACTTGTTTTAATCTAAAAGGATCTCCAATTATTTCATCAGGAACATTGCTTTGAACATCCAAAATTAGCTCAATCCCTTTTTCTTGCGTTCGTGGATAAAACAATGACAATATAGAGTTTAGCTCTTCACGAAGTTTAAAAGGAGTTTCTTCAAGAATCATTTTCCCTGCTTCTATTTTAGAGAAATCTAAGATGTCATTTATAATTGAGAGCAATAAATCAGCAGATTTTATTATAATGTGAACTGCATCTGCTTGTTCGTCATTTAACTTTAAAGTTTCAAGTGTATTAGCCATTCCTACAATACCATTTAAAGGAGTACGGATTTCGTGGCTCATTTTAGCCAGGAATTCAGATTTTGCTTTATTTGCAGCAACCTCGCGTTTTCGAGCTTTCTCAATAGGTGTTATATCCATAAATGCTTCAAGCGAAACATCTTCATTATTAAGTCGAAATGGAATTTCCTTTTTGTAAAGAATAATTTCATTATCGTTATCATCGTAATAAACAAACTGGTTAAGATTATCCGTAAAAGAGAAGGAGTCACTTTCTTGAAAATTTCGGGAAATAAGAAACTGGTCTGTGATATTTTCCCCTACCAATTCATTCTCGTTTTTTAAACCAAAAATATTAATCGCTGTTTTATTTAAGCTTTTAACAAGGTTTTTCTCCCCAAGGACCATTATCCCTATTGGAAGAGATTCAAAGATCTCTTCGATTGTAGTTAACGATCCTTTGATTTTAGACTCTTCTATATTCTTCTTCCGAATTAAAAATATGAATAATACAATTATCAGAACTAAAATAAAAGTTGTAGATCCAACAACAATAATTGACGAGGTTACAATTGAGTTTATAATGGTTCTGGTTTCGAGAGAAAATACAATTCCCATATCTTTAGTTAAAATTCGTACAGGATAATAAGCTGATAAATATTTATTTTTAGAATTTTCATAAGCTACTTCGTGCAGTAAAGAACCATTAAATCCATTTTTAATATCAGTGGTAATTCTTGAAATGTTATTTACCGAGATTGTATCATGAACCAGATTATTTGAAATAATTTGTCCATTAGTATTTATGAGCCATTGCCATAAAGTAGTTCCAAGATGATAATTATCGAAAACGGAGTTGATATATTTATTTATATCAGTTTTAACTAATATATTAATAACAGGTTCATTATCAATAAAAACAGGAAGCGCATAAGTATAACTTCCGTCATTATTTGAACTTACTTCTTCTTTTTTTACAAGCGTTTTTTGTCTTTGGGATAAATAATAATCACTGATAAAATGGTTTGTTTTATCTTTAAAAAGGCTAAATACATTTTTATTGTTATCAATGATTTTTATGTTCGAAATTAGATTTTGATATTTGAAATAAAATAACTCAAGCTTTTTCACTTTTAATTCAATATCATCAGGGTTTTTAAAAAAATTAGCAATATCGGTTGAAAAAACGATATAATTTATTTCATTTTCAAATTCATATCCAGATTGCTCAATCTCCCATCCGCAAATCTGCGCTTGGTTTGCTAGCATATCTGTATGAAAACTCAGCTGTTGATCATAAATCCGATAACCTTGATAAACATTAACGCTTAGGATTATAATTATTACAATAGATATTATATAATAGATTTTTTTCATAATTAAAAACTTAGTATCAATTAATAATTTTTAGTAATAACCAATCGGTCTCTTTAATTATAGACTTGTAAATGGTATATTTATTATTGTCGACATAAAAATTTTCAATATTTTCGCCGGATAATAAAGATTTTATTGCTTTACTTAAACTTTTATTTTTATGATCTGTTAAATTAGGATTATCAAAATCATATATATCTTCAGTTATTGTTTTGTAATAACCAAATTCCCTTAATTGAGGTATGTTGGCTAATTTCCCTGCCTCCTTAGTACAACAAATAATTTTACCTTTTTGATCAATTAATAAAAGTAATTCTGTTCCCGATGAAAAGTATTTCTTTTTAAGACCTTGCAGTGCAATATCTCCCGACAAGATACCTATAAATTGATCTCTATAGTATATTGGTTCTATGCATGAAATAATCCAACCTCTTCCATATGGATCAGCAAATGGTTTGTTAATCCAATATGCCTCATCGTTAATAAAAGGCTTGTTATTAGCTGTTTGATATGGAGCGAATCCTTTTAAATTAATATCAGGCTTTAAACAAGTTGTAACATCAATGTATGGATAAATTCTTAGAAAGGAATTTGTGTCTAAAAAATATAATTGTGAGATTAAAGGATTTTTTTTAATTGAACTAATAAATAAAGAGTCAAAAACTTCACTATTAATAATGATTTTTTTTAATTGACTTGAAATAGTAATGTCTGCAGGGCAATATACCGCAGACTTTGATTCATTATATTTACTTATAAGTGCCTTGTCAGAAGAGAACTGATAAAAATCTTTTGAAAAACCGCGAACTTTTTTATCAAAAGGGACTCTGTGCTGAAGAAAATTGGCAGTATAAAAGACATTACTTTTAATTGAATTTAAATCAGCGTTAATTGAGTTCGCAATATGATTTACGTGTTTTAAGTTTAAATCTTCTGTTTTTTGATTTTGGCAAGAGTAAAAGATCCAAATAAAAATAATAAAAACGTAAAAAAATCTCTTCATAACCAATTTTATCAAAATAAAAATAATTAGACAAGTTAAGAAAAATAATAAGATGATTATAGGATTTATGACAAAAGGAGATGAATTGTATATAAAAGAATAGAATTTATTTATAAACGGTGCTTTGATTCGTCGCCAAAAAGGATGCTTAAATAATTTTCGTATCTCAACAAACTAACAATGCCATTTTCAACAGCATCCTTAATAGCACATCCAGGTTCATGAACATGAGTGCAATTATGGTACTTGCAGTTTTTTGAGATCTTAAATATTTCAGGAAAGAAATGAAAGAGCTCCTCTTTATTGATATCATGTAGTCCAAAGCCTCTAATACCAGGCGTATCGATAATATATCCACCAAACGATAATTCATACATCTCAGCAAAAGTAGTAGTATGTTTTCCTGATTTATGAGAATCTGATATTTCAGATGTTTTTAAATCCAGTGAAGAATCAATAAGGTTTATTAGCGATGATTTTCCAACACCGGAGTTCCCTGCAATTAGTGATGTTTTATTTTGTAATAGAGTTTTAACATTATCGATATTTGTTTTATTCTTAACCGAAGTTGTAAGGCATTCGTAGCCTGCGCTTTCGTATATAAAAACGAGCTCATTTAAATATTGTGCTTGTTTCTCATTGTATAAATCAGTTTTATTAAAAATGATTTTTGCAGGAATTTCATATGCTTCAGCGGTAATCAAAAATCGATCAATAAAAATAGTATATGTTACAGGAAATGCAATAGTAACCATAATAATTGCCTGATCAATATTGGCAGCAATAATATGAGTTTGCTTTGAAAGATTTGTTGATTTTCGAATAATATAATTTCTTCGAGCTATAATATTTTTAATTACACCCGTTTCATATTCTTCAGAAACATCATATTCAACAATATCACCAACTGCAACGGGATTTGTGCTTTTAATTCCTTTTATTCGTAATTTACCACGAATATTGCACGAAACAAACTCTCCAGTTTCGGAATCTTTAACTGAATACCAGCTGCCAGTTGATTTTATTATTAGTCCTTTTTTCAAATATTGTGTATTGTAAATAGTTATTACACATCGACAAGCTCAGTGTGACAATTTGAACTACAGCAATTTGTCATATTGAGACCCTATGTTTGTAAAGCATAAGTCTTTAAGATTTTTAGTAAATTAGTTTTGACAAAACATTACTAACTTAAACTTAAAAACTTATGCTGAATAAAGTTACAACTTTAAATTTTAAAGGAGAAAATATCTACGTGGGAATTGATACACATAAAAGGAATTGGGGAGTAGCCTTATATACTAAAGATATGGCATTAAAAACATTTACACAGAATCCTGATCCTGATTTGTTAGTTAGTTTTCTTCATAAGAACTATCCTTCAGCAGAATATCATTGTGCCTACGAAGCTGGGTTTTGTGGTTTTTGGATTCAAAAACATCTAGAATCCAAAGGTGTACATTGTATTGTAGTTAATCCTGCAGATATTCCAACAACAAATAAAGAGAAAGAATTTAAAACAGATCCTAGAGATTGTCGTAAAATTGCAAAATCACTAAGAAGTGATTTGCTTACGCCAATTCATATACACTCCAATCATAATATTGCGTGTAGAAGTATAGTTAGAACATATAATGATGTAGTTAAAAATCAAACACGATTTAAGAATAAAATTAAAAGTTTAATTAATTTTTACGGTATAAAATATCCCTGTGAATTCAATTCAGACGTTCCAATTTGGTCTAAATTATTTATTTCTTGGTTAATCCAATTAAGACTGGATTGTGAAGAAAATACATGGACTTTTCAATACTATGTAGATGAATATATAAAAGCAAAAGAACAAGTAAAGATTATAACTAAGAAAGTTAAAGAATTATCAAAAACAAAACAGTTTTCAAAATCAGTTAATTTATTGTGTTCTATTCCAGGGATAGGAATAATAACAGCAATGAAAATATTAACAGAATTAGAAGATATCAAAAGATTTAAAAATTTGGATCAATTATGTGGTTATATTGGTTTAGTGCCAACGACTAAATCATCTGGCGATAAGGACAAGGTAGGAGAAATGACAAATAGGGGAAATAAATATTTAAAGACAGCAATTATTGAAAGTGCATGGAGTTCTACTCGTAATGATCCTGCGATGTCACAAAAGTATATTGAATTAAGAAAACGTATGGAAAAAAACAAAGCAATTGTGCGAATAGCAAAAAAACTTATTGCTAGGATAATGTTTGTACTTATAAATGAAAAAGAATATGAAACAAGATTAAATATTTAAGGAAAAAACATAACACTATAAAATCTTAGTAAAAATGTAGAAACCGCTACGACAAGCTGGCAGCTGTAAAAAACATTTTAACACGTCTGCAATTACTGAGAGTGCGGTTCTACTTTTACAATAATCTAATTAGGGGTATACAGCATCATTAATAATAAAATGGTCGTCTGTTGATAGAAGCATGGTTTTATAGTAAATAATTTATTAAAATCTATGAAGAAAACTTGTATTACAACATAGAAGCTTGTCGAAATATGATTGCTGCGGATTCTTTTTTTGTTAGAAACTATTTGTGGTTTTTTTTAATTGAACACATAAATAGCAGAATGGTTTTTCTAATTACTACGAAAGTATTAAATATTTCAATATTATTTCCATATTTGTCATGATTTTAAAAGCTAAAGGATGATTAAAAATATATATTCTTACAACGTAAACGGCATTCGTGCTGCTCTAAACAAAGGATTTGTTGATTGGTTAAAAAAAGCTGATCCTGATATTGTATTAATTCAGGAAACAAAAGCACATAAAGAGCAAGTCGACACAGCTTTATTTGATGAACTAGGGTATTATCATTATTGGTTTTCGGCAGTAAAAAAAGGATATAGCAGCGTTGCTATCTTATCAAAAGAAGAACCAGATAACATTGTAAAAGGAATTGGCATGGAAAAGTATGATGTGGAAGGAAGAGCTATTCGTGTTGATTTCGGAGACATCACAATTATAAACTCCTACTTTCCTTCGGGAACGACAGGAACAATTCGACAGGATTTTAAAATGGAATATTTGGCAGATATGCAGAAATATATTGATGAATTAAAAAAAGATCGAACCAAAATTATATTAAGTGGCGATTATAATATTTGCCATAAGCCAGTAGACATTAATCATCCTGAACGACATAAAAAAAGCTCTGGTTTTTTACCGGAAGAACGTGAGTGGCTTGATCAATTTATAGCTAGCGGTTTTATTGATACTTTCCGTGAATACAACCAAGAATCAGAACAATACAGCTGGTGGAGTTATCGTGCTGGTTCAAGAGTGAAAAATTTAGGCTGGAGAATCGACTATCATATGATAAGTGAAGCTCTAAAACCTCAATTAAAAAATGCAGCTATATTACAAAATGTGCATCATTCAGATCATTGTCCTGTTTTAGTTGAAATAGACTTTTAATTAAAATCTCGATAAAGCTCTAGAATAAAACACATTGTCATTCCGGGCTTGACCCGGAATCTATTTTGTTGTATGCCTGTAATTGCAGGAATGATTTCTATTTGAAATTGACAAAAATTATTTTAATAAAAAAACCTTATAAGGGTTTTTAATTCCTGACAAGGCTGCTTTTATTATTGAAATATATATATTTTAATTCTGTGCTCTCTTACGCTCAAATTCTTTCAAATATATTTTTCGTAAGCGTATATGTTTAGGAGTAACCTCCACATATTCATCAGCCTGAATGTACTCCAAAGCCTCTTCTAATGAAAATTTAATTGGAGGTGGCAATTTCACTTTATCATCGGTTCCGGAAGCGCGTACGTTTGATTGCTTTTTGGTTTTCGTAATATTTACACCGATATCACCTGCTTTATTATTTTCTCCAACTACCTGTCCTTCATAAACTTCATCATTATGAGCGACAAAGAATTTTCCTCTATCTTGTAATTTGTCTAAGGAATAAGCAATTGCCACGCCTGTTTCAATAGCATTTAGCGAACCCACTTGCCGTTTTATAAAATCGCCTTTGTAAGGATCAAAATCTTTAAATCGATGAGCCATTACAGCCTCTCCTGCAGTAGCAGTCATCATTATATTTTTTAAGCCGATAATTCCTCGCGACGGCATATGAAATTCAAGTAAAATACGTTCATTTTTACGTTCCATATTCATCATCTCGCCTTTGCGTTGCTGAATAATTTCAATTGCTTTACCGGAATATTCTTCAGGTAAATCAATTGTTAGATATTCAATAGGCTCACATTTCTCTCCATCAATTTCTTTTATAATTACTTTAGGTTGTCCAACTTGTAGTTCGTAACCCTCACGACGCATAGTTTCTATCAAAACCGATAAGTGTAAAACACCACGACCAAATACAGTATGTGCATCGGCAGAATCGGTTGGCTCAACTTTTAATGCTAGATTTTTCTCAAGTTCTCTTTCCAAGCGGTCTTTTAAATGGCGCGAAGTAACAAATTTACCATCTTTTCCAAAAAATGGAGAGTTGTTAATGGTAAATAGCATACTCATGGTTGGCTCATCAATGGCAATCGGATCCAAGGCTTCAGGATTTTCTATATCTGCAATCGTATCTCCAATTGAAAAGCCTTCAATGCCAACTAAAGCACAAATATCACCGGAAGCAACAGACTCAACTTTCCTTTTCCCGAGACCTTCGTATGTAAGTAATTCCTTTATTTTAGTTTTTTTAATTGAACCATCTCTATGAACAAGAGAAACTCTCATTCCTGTTTTTAATGTTCCTCTCAACAGTTTCCCGATTGCTATACGTCCAACATAAGACGAATAATCTAAGGATGTAATTAACATTTGAGGAGTTCCTTCAAAAGATTTAGAATCAGGAATATGCTCTATAATTGAATCCATTAAAGCTGTAATATCTGTTGTTGGTTCTTTCCAATCATCCGACATCCATCCATTTTTTGCAGAACCATATATCGTAGGAAAATCTAATTGATTTTCATTTGCATCTAAATTAAACATTAGATCAAATACCTGCTCTTGTACTTCTTCAGGACGACAATTTGCTTTGTCTACTTTATTAATAACTACAATAGGTTTTAATCCTAAGGTTAAAGCTTTATGAAGAACAAAACGAGTTTGTGGCATTGTACCTTCAAGGGCATCTACCAATAATAAAACACCATCGGCCATATTTAACACACGTTCAACTTCACCACCAAAATCGGCGTGACCGGGAGTATCAATAATATTGATTTTATAATCCTTATAATCAACCGAAACGTTTTTAGAAAGAATTGTTATTCCACGTTCACGTTCAAGATCATTACTATCCAGGATTAAGTCGCCGGGGTTTTCATTTTCACGAAAAAGTTTCCCCAGCAATAGCATCTTGTCAACCAATGTCGTTTTACCGTGATCAACGTGAGCTATTATAGCTATGTTTTTGATTTTTTGCATTTTTACCCTTAAAATTTTCAGCGTGCAAAGGTATGCGTTTTAATTTAACTTATGTTATAAACAGCATAAATAGTGAGTATGTTTTGAATAATCACTATTTAAGATTCATTTAGTGTTTTAAATGCTAAAGAATAACTGATAATTCACAAACCCAACAGGTCCTGAAGACCTGTTAGGTTTTCTTGTTAGGGTTTTGTAATTAATTGAATATTATTTTATTGTCCTTGAAAAAGACTAAATGCATTTGCTAAAGCACTTTCAATTTTTGCTGATACTTCTGGGTCGCCGTTTCTTTTAGAAAACTCGCTTAGTCTTTGCAAATAATGAACAGATAACCGTAGTTCATAATCTAAACTTTCAATGTATTTAGTTGGCATTGAAAAGTAATAATTTAGATCCTTTATTGTAGTTTCGGCAAACTCATAAACAATAGTATTTGCTTTCTCAGTTGCTCCTGCCAAATAATATGTTTCAAGAATATCTAATGTAAACAGGTCATATTTAAAATTAATACTTGGCATTATTTCCATGCATTTATCTAAAACGAGAATAGCAGAGTCTTTTTTGCCAACTTTATTTAATTCTTGTGCTAATCTATTAAAGCTATTTCTAATTTTAATAACAGAAGTTGTTCTTTCAATAGTATGATCAATCCAAATTTTAGGATTATTCATATTTCCCCAGGCAAAATCATTCATAAGTTTTCCATACATAATATCTATATCTATTCTACCTGTTTCAAGATAACCTTTAGACGGAGTTTTAATAGGTACAAGTCTGTATGCAAAACCTTCTAATTGTAGGTAATCATTTAATTTAATACTTTCATTTCCTGCCGGTGACACAAAATATACAGGACGTTCCCAATTGTTGTTAGCCAATAAATCCAGAATCATTAGTTCATTTTTCATGATTCTTGTCTTTTTTATAGAAAAGCGAAGTTCAGGAACTATCTTATCAGCGTCTTCAGTTTTAACGGTGCCATTTGCAATTACAAAAGCAGAATCCACAGGAACTATAAATTTACTGGTTGGTAAGTAATCAATCCATTCATCTTGTCCGGCTTGTAATTTTGTGCGAGGATCATCTGAAACTACAAAATCGATAGCTTGTTCAACGGTAGCATATTCGTTAATTCTGTCGTTGATATAAATTACATCTCGAACGCCATTTAAATATTGTTCGTGAGTCAATCCAAATGGAACCGGTTCTGAATCATAAGCTTTGCGCTTCATTTGATCGATATACCAATCAGTATTGAGCAATGAAAGATTTACAACTCGAACATCAGTTCTTATTCCTTCAACTTCTTGTGCATACCAAAGTGGGAATGTATCATTATCGCCATGTGTAAACAGTATTGCATTTGGAGCACATGAGTTTAAATAGTTTGAGGCAAAGTCTCGTGCTATATATCTGTTCGAACGATCATGATCATCCCAATTCTCATTTGCCATAACAGTAGGAACAGCAATTAAACAAATCGATGTGGCTAATCCAGCACTTAATATAGCGTTTACTTTTTTGAGAAAGAAATTGTAAATTCCAAGTACACCAAGTCCTATCCATATTGAAAAAGCATAGAACGAACCTGCATAGGCATAATCACGTTCGCGTGGTTGCAATGGGTATTGGTTTAGATATACTACAATAGCCAATCCTGTAAGTAAGAATAATAATAGAACAACAATAAAATCATTAAAATGACGACGTAAATGAAAGAAGAAGCCAATTAAACCTAGAATAAATGGTAGCATGTAGTACACATTTCTTGATTTTTCATTTTTCATAGAATCGGGAAGATTTTCCTGGGGGCCAATCAAACCATTATCAATAAAATCTAATCCTGTAATCCAATTGCCGTTTAATAATTCTCCATGACTTTGTGTATCACTTTGTTTCCCCGAGAAATTCCACATAAAATACCGCATGTACATATGTCCAATTTGGTACGTAAAGAAGAACTTTAGATTTTCACTAAAAGTTGGAACATATTTTATTTCCGGTTCTCCATCATATCCGGTTACTGTAACTTTTCTACCTTTTATGTTAGCCCAATTTTTATACTCTTTAATATGAGCAGGATTTGATTGACTATACATTCGTGGAAATATAGTTGTAAATCGCTCATCGAATTCGTAGTTAGCATTTAAAGAAAATGATTTAACATACTTTTCATCTTTTTGTCTATATGTAAAAGGTTCAGTGCTACCGGTAATAGGAGCATTATAGTATTGTCCTTTAATTAAAGGACGGTCTCCATATTGTTCTCTATTTAAATAATGTAAAAGATTAAATATTGTTTCCGGATTATTTTCATCCATAGGAGGATCAGCCAAAGAACGAATTACAATCATTGTAAAACTAGAATAACCGATCATAATAACAGTAAAAGCGAGCACTATTGTATTTAGTAATACTTTCTTTTTTTTATGCGTGTATTGTATAGCCCAAACTACAAATCCAATTATTAATAAAATGTAAAATAAAACACCCGATTTATATGGCAAACCAAATCCGTTAACAAACATTAACTCAAACCATGTTGCAGCTTTTACAACGCCAGGAATAATGACATACATAATGGAACCCAAAATAACAACAGAAATTATTAAAGCTTTAATTACTCCATTACGTGTAACAGGATATTTTTTATAATAATATACAAATACAATTGCTGGTATTGCAAGTAAGTTTAATAAATGAACTCCAATAGACAAACCCATTAAATAAGCAATAAGTATTAACCACCGATTTGAATATTTTTCATCAGCAATATTCTCCCATTTTAATATTGCCCAAAATACAACGGCTGTAAATAGTGATGATAAAGCGTAAACTTCTCCTTCAACAGCAGAGAACCAGAAAGTATCGGAGAAAGCATATGTTAATGCACCAACTACTCCACTGCCAATAACTGCAATTGTTTGACCTACCGAAAGTTCATTATTAGCAGAAAACATTTTTTTAGCAAGGTGTACAATCGACCAATAAAGAAACAAAATAGTAAACGCACTAGCCAATCCAGACATTGCATTTACCATCATTGCAACGTTTTTAACATCTCCGGCAAAGAGTGAAAACACTCTGGCTAATATCATGAAAAGCGGCGCACCTGGAGGATGACCAACTTCTAGTTTAAATGCTGAAGCTATAAATTCACCACAATCCCAAAAGCTGGTTGTGGGCTCAATAGTTAATAAATAAACAGTTGCTGCAATTAAAAATACTACCCAACCGGTTATACGATTAACAAGTTTAAATTTTTCCATCGTTTACTTATTATTTTATTTCCGTGCCAAATCTAATTCAAATTCTGATAATTAATGTTTTCTGACCTTAGTTTATTGTGTAAAAGTCAAAAAAAATAATAACAATTAATATATTGCTCGAAATTACGTAATTTAGCCAAATTCTAAAAATAATTTATCCTTACTGTTCATTAAGATTTCTTAATTATGTCCAAAAAAAACAGAAAAAACAGAGTTGACATAGTGTATTCAACAAACTCCGATTTTGAATATGACTATGATGAAGAGCAAGTGAAAGAAACAATTGATGTTTCAAAACAAAAATTAAAAGTTTACCTCGATACAAAGGCCAAGAAAAAGGGTAAACAAGCTACATTGATTAGTGGATTTATAGGAAGCAAAGATGATTTAAAAGATCTCAGTAAATTACTGAAAACAAAATGTGCAGTTGGGGGTTCTGTAAAAGATGGAGATATTTTAATTCAGGGAGATTTTAGAGATAAAATTGTTCTGATTCTTAATAGCGAAGGCTACAAAGCCAGGAAGCTTTAATTCAATAAATTTTGTTAACATATATGAAATTGTTACGACGTTTTTTTTGTTTAATTTTATTATTCTTAGTAGTTAATAGTTTAAACCTAAAAGCTCAATACTATTCTGCGGGACAAGATCCTGCTTCAGCAAAATGGAGCCAAATAAAAACGGATAATTTTCAGATAATTTTTCAACCGCAATTTAAAGATAAAGCACAAAAAGTTGCAAATATACTTGAAAGCAATTACCAGAATGCGAGTAAGACATTAGATCATCAATCAAAAAAAATATCGGTTATTCTTCATAATCAAACCGTAATTTCAAACGGATATGTTGTTTGGGCTCCAAAGCGAATGGAGCTTTACACAACTCCACCACAAGATATTTCTCCAGATGCGTGGCTTGAGCATTTGTGTATTCATGAATTAAGACACGTAGTGCAAATTGATAAGTTAAATCAAGGTATATCAAAAATTCTTTCAATAATATTTGGCCAACACGCAATTGGGCTAATCGTTGGACAATTGCCAATATGGTATCTCGAGGGTGATGCAGTTTGCACCGAAACAGCCCTACTAAAATTTGGACGAGGACGACTTCCTTTTTTTGAACAAGGTATTAAAACGCATTTACTGAGCGACGAGAAAAGATATTCTTTCGACAAGATGCTATTCGGCTCGTACCGTGATTATGTTCCTAATCATTATGAATTAGGATATCAGTTAACAGCATTCACTAGATTTAAGTATGGTTCTACAATTTGGAGCGATATTGAAAATTATGTTGCCAAAAATTCATACACTTTACTTCCAACCAGTTATTCTTTTTATAAAGGTCTAAAAAAGAATATTGGTTTATCACAAAAGGAATTGTTTAACGAAGCGTATAATTTTTTGGATAGTTCTTGGGCAAGCGAAAATGATAAAAAAGAATTTATTAAACCCAAGTATTTTCAGACATATAATATTGGAGATTACGAAAATTACATAAATCCTGTTATTGTTGATGACAAAAACGTACTGGCTTTAAAGAAAGGATTGTCACACATTCCATATTTTGTAATAGTTAATGAAACTTCGGAACATTTGCTTTATGAGCCTGGATTATTAATAACGAATGATTTTTCTTATGCAAACGATGTTATTGTTTGGGCTGAGTATCGACCTGATCGCAGATGGAGCAATAGGGAGTATACTTCAATAAAAATGCTAAATATAAAAACAGGTAAAAGGAAACTTATTGTTGATAAATCAAGATATTTTAGTCCCAATCTTTCTCCTAAAGCTGATAAAATTGTAGCTGTAGAAGTTGATGTTCAAAACAAAAGCTCTTTAGTCATAATAGATGGATTTAATGGTTTGGTATTAGATGAAATTCAATCGAGGGAAAACAGTTTTATTCAAAGACCACAATGGTCGTGGAACGAAAAGTATATATATGTAATTGAGCAAACAAAAGAATGGAAGCAGGTTTCAAGATACAATTTTAAATTAAATAAATGGGAGTTTGTATTCAAACTTGAGGGTGGCGATATTCAAAGAATTAAACCGTTAAATGGCTATGTGTATTTTCATTCGACGTATAATGGCACCGATAATATTTATGTTTATGATGAAAAGACAGAGCAAATCTATCAAATATCGGAATCTGAATTTGGAATTTCTGAATTTGACATTAGTGCGAACAAATACAATTTAATTTCAAGCGAATATACTTCGCAAGGATTCCGCTTGGCTGTAATTCCTATAGAACGGGGCTTGTGGAAAAATATTAATCAAACGCAGAATTATAAGTTTGAATTGGCCGAGGTCTTAACAGAACAAGAATCATTTAGTAAGCCTATTGTTAATGAATCACAAACAGAATTTCCTGTAAAACCTTTCAGAAAACCCTTAAATTTATTCAATTTTCATAGTTGGATTCCATTTTATGTCGATTATGAACAAATGCTTTCTGGAAATGCAATTTCTGATCCTTCAATTATATCCGAAAATATACATCCAGGCTTAATGTTGCTTTCTCAAAATAAATTAAGTACAATGGAGTCAATGTTAAGTTATGCTTATAAAGGAGGGAATCACTTTTTATCATCTTCATTAGTTTTTAAAGGACAATATCCGGTTTTTAAACTAAGTGCAAATTATGGCAACAATCAACTTATTCGAACAACAAGCAATGCAACATGGCAACCGGAGTCAAATCTTGGATATAGTTATGATTTAGATATTTATGTTCCTTTTAATTTTACGTCGGGGAAATTTATTAAAGGATTCAGACCATTAGTTTCTGTTGAGTATCATGATGATATATATTATAATTATCAAAACGATTATTATATTAGAGGAGTAGAATTTGTCCAAACAGGTTTGTTATTCTATTCATATCAAATTAAAGCCAACAGAGATATTATTCCTAAACTTGGTGTTATTTTCGATTTTAATTTGTTCAACTCCCCATTTGAATCTGAACTTTTTGGGTATTTATATAATTTTGATGCTCTGTTTTATTTACCAGGATGGGGCAATAGTGGCTTTAAAATTGATTTAGGTTATCAATTTCAAGAACCATGTTTATACCGCTTAACTAGTAATTTTAGATTCCCAAGAGGCATTAATAAAAGGACAAGTGATAAAATGTTCAAAATATATAGTGACTATATATTCCCGATATCTTATCCCGATTGGAATCTTGGATCGTTTATATATATAAAACGATTTAGAGGAAATTTATTTATAGATTACGCCTATAATACTTACAGAACAGTTAATGAATCTCAAACTGCATACATTTTTCCAATTGAACATAATTTTAGTTTCGGCCTTGAATTAACTGCCGATTACCATTTACTAAGAACTATTTTTCCTCTAAACACAGGAATTAGAGTTGGATATATTCCTACTGAAAACAAAATATTATTTGACTTTATTTTTGGCATTGATTTATTTAATCTTTAGGCAATTTTTATAAATTACTAACTATATACAATAAATTAAAGAATAGATTGTTTAACAGAATAATCAACATTAAATTTAAAGTCTTAGTGAAAAAAATATCTATATTTGCTGAGTAAAAGTTTTAACAGGATGTTAATAACATTAAATTAGAGTTTAAAGATGGCAAAGTATAACGAGACAGAGACAACAACTGCAATAAACTTGATAGGAGCAGGAACAGAAATTACCGGAGATGTTAATTCAAATGGTGATATTCGAATTGATGGAATTTTAACCGGCAATCTAAAAACAGCTGGTAAAGTTGTAATAGGTGAAACGGGAAGAGTAAATGGCGAAATAGATTGTAAAAACTCGGAAGTTTTAGGCGAAATACATGGAAAAATAAAGGTTAGTGAATTGCTTTCTCTTAAAGCAACTTCTAAAATATTCGGTGATATTGTAACAAAAAAATTAGCTATAGAACCAGGCTCTAAATTTACAGGAACTTGTAAAATGGGCGATGAATCAATTAAAAATGTCAGAACTGGAGAAACAGAATTCGGATCAAAAGAACAAAAAAGCGCATAGCGATTTAGCTAAATATTCCGCCATAGCTTTTCAAATGATAGCTATTATGGTTATTGGAGTATTAGGTGGCATGAAATTGGATAAATGGATTTCTAGGATAGAATTTCCAGTTTTTACGGTGGTGCTTACCTTAGCAGGAGTTATTTTCGCAACTTATTATGTAATTAAAGATTTTATTAAACCACCCAAGTAATGCAAGCGTTTAAAAAGTTTGTTTTCCAAGAATTAATATTTAGTGTAATTCTTGGTTTAGTAGCATTTGTATTATTTCAAACTGTTTTAAAAGAACATTATTTACCAGTTTTTTGGATATTATTTGCAATACTAACGGTTTTTACTGCCATATTTCATTATTCCATTGTACAAGCGGGCAATAAAGAATTATCAAACTTTTCTTCATTTGAAATTATTTTAAAAATTTAGATTTTCACAAATTTAACAATAAACTTTTTACTGCTGAGGGAAAAATTATCCAACAATATATTTACGATAATTTACCTTCATTTACCAGTTTTAAAATTAATTCGCCAAAAAGTGTATTGGCCCATGCAAACCATGAACGCGAAAAATTTTCAGGATCATCTTTATGGAATGTTTCATGCATAAAACCAGTATTGGCATCGGTATCGCGCAATGTTTTTACACACCACGATATTTCTTTATCATCATTGCTGGTCATGGCCCGCATAATTATACTCATTGGCCAAATCATATCATACCCAACGTGTGGTCCGCCAATTCCTTCGGCAGCTTTTCCTTTAAAAAAATAAGGGTTGTCCCGGCTCCAAATCAGCTTTCGGGTGTTTTTATAAATTTTGTGGTTTTTATCTACGGAATCCAAATAAGGCAAAGCCAGCAAGCTCGGAATATTGGCATCATCCATAAAGGTGGAATTTCCAAATCCATCCACTTCGTATGCATAAACTTCCCCATATTTCGGATGCTCAACAACTCCGTACTCTTGAATGGCTCCGTTCACTTCTTCTGCCAAATCCAGGCACTCTTTCGCAAATGAATAGTCATTTGTAACTTCAGTGCTAATCTCAGCCAGCTGTTTTAAAGAAACGACTGCAAAGAGATTGGACGGAATCAGGAAACCAAATGTTGTTGCATCGTCTGAAGGTCTGAAAGATGAATTGATCAGGCCAACCGGTTTTAATGGACGTCCCAAACCATTGTTGGAAAGTGTGTCTAACTGACGTGTTGTTTCGCGCATAAACCGGTAGGGACCCAGTCCG
>JAQIBH010000135.1 GCA_027859205.1 Bacteroidales bacterium
AAAAATTCACTTTTCAATATATCTGATTCTTCTGCTTTTTCTTTTGATTTTCGCAAATTCTTGTTAAGTTTTTTAAATATAATTAAATATATAAGTGCTATTGAGCCTGCAAAAAAAGCCAAAATAATTATTGTTAAAAAAAGCTTACTAATTGTTTTCTGTTTTTTAAGTTGGAATTGAATAAGCTCGCGTTCCTTTTGCTCTTTTATAAGCCTTTGCTCGATATTTTTTGCTTTATTAATTTTTTTAACATTAAAAATTTTACTGTGCAAATTAAAAAACAGATCATGATAATAATATGCTTTTTCAAAATCGTTTCTTTTAGCATAAATCTCTGAAAGTGATAAATATGCATCTTTTAACAAAGTATTTGCATTTTGCTCAGTTGCTAAATTTATAGTCTTATTTAAATAGAATAATGCGGAATCAACATTGTAATGTTTTAAGTAAACCTGACTGTATTCAAAATATGTTTTTGCCAATCCTCTATAATTGCTTGATTTTATATTAATTGCTTTTGCTCTTTCCAAATAAAATTGTGTTGAATCTGGCATATTCATTTTAAGATATATATCAGCAATGATATTGTAAGAGCTTCCTAAATTTCGAAATAATTCATGTTTTTTTTCGAGTTTAGTTCCTTTTACAAAATATTCTAAAGCTTCGTTTAGTTTATACTGTTTGTAATATAAATTTCCAATATTAGAATATATTACACCGGCATATGCTTCATTATTATTTAATAATGCTAATTCCGCTGATTTTGAGAAATAAGTAAAAGCAAGATCATATTGCATTAACTCCATGTAATTTAAAGCTAATAAATTGTATACCTGATAACTATTTCTTTTGGTTTGATTACTTTCAACAAGTGCTTTAAGCGTAAGGCTTTTTTCCAAAGAAGAACTATAATTCCCTGTCAATCTGAGAATTTCTGCCAAATCTCCCAAAAAGTGGGCATAAAGATCTTTATCTATTATTTCATATTCAAGTCCTTTAATATAATAATGGCTTGCACTATCTGTGTTGTTTCTAATACCATAAATTCGTGCAATGTAGAAAAAAGAAAGATTAATTCCTTTTTGATATTTTTGTTTTTTAGCTAAATTTAATGTGTGTTTTGCTAAAAGTAAAAAGCTATCACTCTCAACGTTTATATTTTGTATAATCAATTCAATATTTCTATCGATTTGTTTAATTTGTGTTTTTACATTAACTGAATCTTCATTTAAACTAAAATTCTTTGATAAAAGATTTAAAGGATAAATAAAAATCAGCAAGAGTATAATAAATTTGAATGTAAATTTGTAAAGGTTTTTCATAAATTCTTAAAATAGAAATATAGCCAATGCGAATTAATATACAAAAAACATGATGATTTTTTTTTATAATATAACGAATTGTGTTGTTTTGTAAAAGAATCAAAGTTGAGCAAATGATAAGTTATTTACAAGTTGAAAATTTAAAGAAATCTTTTGGTGATTTGCTTCTTTTTGAGGGAATTACATTCGGTATAGATAAAGATCAGAAGGTTGCTTTAATAGCAAAAAATGGAATAGGAAAAACTTCCTTGCTGAACATTATTGCCGACAAAGACAGTCAAGATGATGGAAAAATAACTTTTAAACGTGGGTTGAAAGTAGGTTACTTAGAACAAAATCCACCGTTAAATCTAAAAAATACAATTATTGATGAAGTTTTTCATTCATCGGAAGAAGTTAAAAATGCCATTTTAGAATATAATAAAGCCTTAGAAAATGATGATAAGGATTTATTAGCTACATCTATAGAGAAAATGGATCATTTGCAAGCTTGGGATTATGAGGTTAAGGTAAAACAAATTCTTTCTAAGCTTAAGATTGATAAATATAATCAACAGTTATCTACCTTATCGGGTGGAGAGAAAAAAAGAGTTGCATTGGCTTCTGTTTTAATTGAAGAACCAGATTTGTTATTACTCGATGAACCTACAAACCATCTTGATTTAGAAATGATTGAATGGCTTGAGAAATACCTTAAAAATACAAAATCAACATTATTAATGGTAACCCACGACCGTTATTTTTTAGATCGAGTTTGTAATGAAATAATTGAAATGGATAATTCTTTTATTTACTCCTATAAAGGAAATTATTCATATTTTGTTAAAAAGAGAGAAGAACGATTACACAATGAAGAAGCATTGGTTGAAAAGGCAAAAAATACCTTGCGTAAAGAGGAAGATTGGATGCGTCGAATGCCAAAAGCTCGAAGCACAAAAGCAAAATACAGAATCGATAATTATTTTCAATTAAAGGATGTTGCTGCAGGTGGACGACATGATGAAGAAATGAGAGTAAGTGTTCAATCATCTAGAATGGGAAAGAAAATTATTGAAGTTAAAAATCTAAATAAGAAATTTGATGAGCTTACTGTTTTAAAAGACTTTAGTTATAATTTTACTCGTGGCGAAAAGATTGGTATTGTAGGAGACAATGGATCCGGAAAAACTACCTTTTTAAACTTAATAACAGAGAAAATATCTGCGGATTCAGGAACTGTTGATGTTGGTCAAACTATTGTCTTTGGACATTATAAACAAGAAGGAATTAAATATAAAGAAAATCAACGTGTAATTGATATAGTACAAGAAATTGCCGAAGTGGTTACGCTTGGTAATGGTAGGCAAATGGGAGTAAAGGAGTTTTTGAATTTCTTCCTTTTTCCTTATGATATGCACTATACTCCAATTTCGAAATTAAGTGGTGGTGAAAAAAGAAGATTATATCTTGTTACCGTTTTAATGCGAAAGCCAAATTTTCTAATACTTGATGAGCCTACTAATGATTTGGATATTATGACACTGGCGGTACTCGAAGAATATCTTTCAACTTTCGACGGCTGTGTAATTGTTGTTTCTCACGATCGATTTTTTATGGATCAGGTAGTAGATCATTTATTTGTATTTCGAGGAAATGGAATTGTAAAAGATTTCCCCGGAAGTTATACTCACTATCGCAAATGGCTTACTAAAATTGAGAAAGAAGCAAAAAAGGAATTGGCACTAAAAAAAGAACTTCCCGGTTTGGCAGGCGAGAAGACAAAATCTGACAATCCAAAAATTAAACTTTCATTTAAAGAGAAACGAGAGTACGAGCAATTAGAAACCGATATTGCTAATTTGGAAAGTGAAAAAGAAAGCTTGGAAACGGAAATAAATAGTGGAAATTTATCAAATGACGATTTAATTCAAAAATCAAATCGTATTGGCGAAATTATAAAACTGCTTGATGAGAAATCTGATCGTTGGTTAGAGCTTGGCGAATTTATGTAAATGATGTTGTTTTTGAAACAGTTTGAAACAGTTTTATATAAACTTTATTTTTTTAAGCTTTCTGTTATATTTGTACAATTGAAATTGCTATATATACAATTACTGATGTAATAAAACCTCAAATTGTTACTATGTCAAATATTTTACTTTTTTCAACTGTTACTATTACATTAGCACTTATATTTTACTCGGTTGGCGTTTGGGCTGAACGAATTTCTAAATATCTTAAAGTATGGCATGTTATAGTTTTTTGGATTGGTTTTACTTTTGATGTGTGTGGTACTGTTGCTATGCATTACATTTCCGATAAGCCATTCGATTTTACCGATATGCATACTTTAACAGGGCAAATTGCACTTTGGTTAATGCTTGCTCATGCCAGTTGGGCAACAGCTGTTGTACGTAAAAATAAAACCGAATTACGCGCAAAATTTCATAGGTATAGTTTATTTGTATGGTTAATCTGGCTTATACCGTATATTGGTGGAATGATAATGGGAATGAATTGATAGTAAAATCTTTCATTACATTCAAAAAAGTACAGTCCTATTTTTTCTTCACAAAACTAAATTTTGTTCATCGCAGAATATTCTGTAATTTCAATTCCTTAAAACCATCGAAATTATGAACACTTTTGGAACATTATTTAAAATAAGTATATACGGCGAATCACATGGAAATCAGGTTGGTGTTTTAATTGATGGATGCCCCGCCGGACTTTCAATTTGTGATGATGATTTTACTAAAGATATCTTACGTAGAAAAAGTGGCGCAAAAGGAACTACTCCACGAATTGAGGATGATAAACCAATTATAGTATCTGGAGTTTTTAATGGTTTCACAACTGGAGCACCAATACTAATTTCGTTTCTAAATAAGAATACAAAATCAGATGATTATAGTGATTTTAATAGTATTCCACGCCCTGGGCAAGCGGATTTTACGGGAAAAATAAAGTATGGAGGATTTAATGATCATTGTGGAGGAGGGCATTTTTCTGGTCGATTAACTCTTGCTTTGGTTGCTGCAGGTGTAATAGCAAAAAAACTTATTAATCCAATTGTTATAAACGCAAAACTTATTGAAGCAGGCGGCAATTATGATACTGATAAAGCAATTAATAATGTTTTAAAAAACAGCGATTCAATTGGAGGTATTGTAGAATGTAATGTAAATGATATTCCTGTTGGATTAGGAGAACCTTTTTTCAATTCAGTAGAATCTGTAATTAGTCATTTAGTATTTTCAAT
>JAQIBH010000152.1 GCA_027859205.1 Bacteroidales bacterium
AACAAAACTATGCTTCCAATGATCTTCGGAGTTCCAATAATACAATTAGTTATTCTTGTGCATGCAGCAACATTGGAAATGAAATCTATTGATATGTATGTAGTCGATAAGGATTTGTCTTCCTTATCACATAAATTGATTAATAAATTTGAGGGATCACCATTTTATAATATTTCCGGATCATCATTTTCAATTGATGACGCTAATGAAGCAATAGAAAAAAATCAAGTGGATTTTATTATACACATTCCGTATGGGTTTGAGCGCGATTTAATGCGCAATAATTCAACTCCGGTACAAATACTTATTGATGGTATTAATGGAACAGCCGCAAGTTTGATTAACGCTTATTCAATGTCGGTAATTACCGATTTCAATCGAAATATTATTGTCGATTTAACAAAAATGCCACAAATAAAAGACTTAAATCCAATCGCAATTGAAACATCCTATTGGTATAACCCCGAACTGAATTATAAAATTTATATGTTGCCAGGAATTTTAGTTATTCTGGTTACTATAATTAGTATGTTTTTGGCAGCAATGAATATTGTGCGCGAAAAGGAAATTGGAACCATCGAGCAATTGAATGTAACACCAATAAAGAAATTGGAGTTTATAGTTGGAAAATTAGTTCCATTCCTAATCATTGCTTTATTTGAATTAGCATTTGGTTTACTTATTGGAAAATTCTTCTTTCATATTCCGATTGTTGGAAGCCTTGGATTACTATTTGGTTTCACAGTTGTATATTTATTAGTTGTTTTAGGAATAGGATTATTTATATCAACTATATCATCAACGCAACAACAAGTCATGTTTATTGCTTTCTTTTTCATGCTTGTTTTTATTCTGATGAGTGGGATTTTTACACCAACCGAAAGTATGCCAATGTGGGCACAACGAGTTAATATTATAAATCCATTCTACTATTTTATGCGTGTAATTCGTATGATTTTATTAAAAGGTTCAGGATTTTGGGATATTTCATATGAGTTTTTCAGCTTGCTAATTTATGCAATTATTATACTAAGTTTAGCTGTATGGCGATATAGAAAGGTTGCTTAATATATCCTTATTTTGTTTGCAAAAACAAATTTAACAATGATTAAAACATCGCAATTTTTTACTATTTTACTACTCAAATAGTTTTAAAGTCTGGAAATTCCTATTTTTATCTTTCAATCCAAAAATTTTAATGCGATGATTCAAAAAGTAATAAATTTTTTAAAAAAAGATGTTTGGCGTATTTCGCTTAAGAACAAACCCAAACATAAGATGTTGTTAATAAAATACTTGCGTATATTGTTATTGGCATTTCGTGGATACGAAGAAGATAAAGTAAGCTTACGGTCATCGGCATTAACATTTTATTCTTTACTTTCTATTGTACCTGTTGCTGCTATGGTGTTTGGTATTTCCAAAATCTTTGGTATCGATAAGAATTTAATGACATATTTAAACGAACAATTTGCTGGTCAACAAGAAGTGCTTGATCGGATTATAGAATTTTCTAATTCACTTCTTGAAAATACAAAGGGTGGAATAATTGCAGGAGTTGGTGCGATTGTACTTATTTGGTCAGTAATGAAAGTATTTGCAAATATTGAAAGTTCTTTTAATGCTATTTGGCAAATACGGAAGGGGAGAAATTGGTTTCGAAAATTTAGCGATTATATTTCAATGTTATTAATAGCGCCTATTTTATTGGTGTCGTCGAGTACAGCAACTGCGATTATTACAACACAAATTGAGAATTTAACGACAAATATTGCATTTTTTAGTATGATCGGTCCGGTAATTTTCTTTTTCGTTAAACTAATACCATATGTACTTATTTGGTTATTATTAACCATGATATTTATTGTTATGCCTAATACTAAGGTTGACTTTAAATCAGCATTTATAGCCGGAATAATTTCAGGAACTGTTTTTGTATTTATTCAATGGGTATATATCCATTTTCAGGTTGGAGTCTCTAAATACAACACTATTTATGGTAGTTTTGCAGCTTTACCTTTATTTCTGATATGGTTGCAAATGAGTTGGTTAATTGTTCTATTCGGAGCTGAAGTATCTTTTGCTGTACAGAATGTAGAGAAATATGAATTTGAGCCCGATACGCATAATTTAAGTTCGTATAGCTGGAAAGTACTAACATTAATGATTGCTCATTTATTGATTAAGAATTTTGCTAATAGCGAAAAGGCAATGACAGCCGAGGAAATTAGTAAAAAACTTGAGATTCCGATAAGGTCTGTCCGTGATATTATTTATAATCTGGTTGACAGTAATATTCTATCTGAAATTAATACTCAACACGAAAAAGAAAAGGCGTATCAGCCTGCTCAGGATATTAATAATTTAAGTACAAATTATGTTTTAAATGCTATAGATCACAATGGAACAGATAAAATTCTGGCAATAGCATCAAGCGAAAAAGATCAAATCATTAAAATTCTAAATGATTTTGATATTGCTATTCAGAACTCAAACGGTGCAATCTTATTGAAGGATATTAATTAGAAAACAAATTATTCATTTACCTTTGCCTGAAATTAAAGGGATGAAGAATTTTGATGAAAAGATAGCGCAGAAGGGATTGGAATTACCTTTAGTTGAAGAGTTTTACTCATTACAGGGTGAAGGTTATCATACAGGAAAAGCAGCATATTTTATTCGAATTGGTGGTTGTGATATTGGTTGCCGTTGGTGCGACTCTAAAATGTCGTGGAGTCCGGCATTACATCCTTTAATTTCAATAGAAACAATAGTAGCAAATGCGTTAAAAACAGCGGCAAATGCAGTTGTTGTCACAGGAGGGGAACCTAGCCTTTTTAATCTGAAACCCTTAAGAGACAAGTTAAAAGATCATAACATACAAACTTTTATTGAAACAGCAGGAACGAAGCCTCTAACTGGAACCTGGGATTGGATTTGTTTATCGCCAAAACGTCAAAGTCCTCCCGATGAATCATTTTATAAAATAGCCAATGAATTAAAGGTAATTATTTATGATGATGAAGATTATCGTTGGGCAGAAGAAGCTTCTTCAAAAGTAAATAAAAACTGCATTTTGTATTTACAATCAGAATGGAGCAGATACGAACAGAATATTCCTATTATTGTAGATTATGTAAAAACTTATCCTAAATGGAATGTATCACTTCAGGCGCATAAGTTTATGCATATACCATAAAAAGTGTCATTTTCATGATTTTTTTGTAACTTCAAGGTCAATTTAAAACCAAACCTATGCGAAGTTTTATATTTTGTTTTATAGCCGTTTTTTTGATTCCTATATATTCAGTTGCGCAGTATAATTACTCCACCTCTAATAAAAAGGCAATAAAGTCTTACGAAGAGGCTTTACAATCCTTTAATAGAATGGATTATACTATTGCTATTGATTTAATGCAAAAAGCAATAAAATATGATAATAAGTTCATAGAGGCTCATATTGTTTTAGCTGAAATATTCATAGAAAAAGGGGATAGAATAAACGCGATATTATTTTTTAAAAATGCAATTAGTATTGATTCCGAGTTTTACGCAGGTATTTATTTTTCTCTGGCACAATTAGAAATGTTAGGGAATGACTTTGAATCAGCTAAATTATATCTCGAAAAATATCTTTCTTATAAAAACCTTAAGCCAATATCCATTTCACAAGCTAAACGAAAACTTGAATCATGTAGTTTTGCAATTGAAGCAATAAAAAATCCGGTTCCTTTTAATCCAATAAATTTGGGTGAAAATATTAATACAGAGTATGATGAGTATTGGCCAACTTTAACCGCCGATGAACAAACATTAATTATTACTCGACTGATTCCAAGAGACTTAGAAACAGATTCGAAACAAAATACTGAGAATGTTTTGGAAAAAGAAAAGACTCCAGCAAATCAAAACAAACCACCAAATTTTAATGAGGTACATGAAGATTTTTATATAAGTGTAAAAGATAATGGATTTTGGTCTAAAGCAATTAATGCGGGCAAACCTCTTAATACAAATGGGAATGAAGGTGCTCAAACTATTTTGGTCGATGGTCGAGTAATGTATTTCACGGCTTGTAATCGGAAAGATGGAAAAGGACGTTGCGATATTTACCAAAGTCTTAAAGAAAAGGGTGAGTGGAATACTGCTGTTAACATTGGGGCTCCTGTAAATTCTGAATATTGGGAAGCACAACCTTCAATATCACCAGATGGAAAATCTTTGTTTTTTGTAAGCAATCGAGATGGAGGATCTGGTCAAAAAGACATTTGGATGAGTAATATTATGGAAGATGGACGATGGTCTAAGCCAATTAATTTGGGTGAAAATGTTAATAGTGCAGGGCAGGAGCAATCGCCATTTATTCATCCCGATAATAAAACCTTGTATTTTGCTTCTGATGGTAAAATTGGAATGGGAGGATTTGATTTGTATAAAGCAAGTAGAAACGATGATGGAACATGGAGCAAAGCTATTAACCTAGGTTATCCTATAAATACTGCCTCTGATGAAATAGGTCTAATCGTAAATGCTCAAGGTAATAGAGCTTTTTTTTCCTCAGACAGATTAAATGATAAAGGTCGTGATATTTTTGAGTTTGAATTATATAAGGAAGCCAGACCAAATCCTGTGTCTTATATTAAAGGAAATGTATTCGATTCAGAAAATAAAAATAGACTTAAAGCAAATTTTGAATTAATAAGTTTAGAAACAAATGAAATAATAATGCAAGCTGAATCTGATCCAAATTCAGGTGAATTCTTGGTTTGTATCCCTTCCGATAACGATTATGCTTTGAATGTATCTAAAGATAAATATTTATTTTTTTCAGATAATTTTAGTTTAAAAGGACAACATGATATTTTAAATCCATTTCTAAAAGATGTTGCCTTAAATCCGATAAAACCAGGTCAGAGGATAGTTTTAAAAAATATTTTTTATGCCACCGATTCATATGAACTTATTGATAAATCTATTGCAGAGTTGACAATACTTTTTGAGTTTATGAATAAAAATGCTGGTTTAAAAATTGAAATATCTGGTCATACCGATAATACAGGAAATAGTGAGTATAATCTTAATTTATCAAATAATAGGGCAAAATCAGTATATAATTATTTAATTAAAAATGGAATTCCTGTAGAGCGACTATCATATATAGGATATGGTGAATCTCAGCCGTTAAGTTCAAACAAAACTGAATTCGGGAAAGCAGAAAATAGAAGAACAGAAATAAAAATAACATCCTCAAATTAAACTTTAATAATTTATTTTGTTAAATTTAGGATGATATAAATGTAATACATGTATTTATGGAATCATTAGAAGTATTAGAAAATCATTCTTGCCCAAATATAAACATGAATGCTTATGATGGAAAAATTGAAATCAGAGGAAACTCTATGCCAGAGAATGCGCTGAGTTTTTATAATCCAATAATAGAGTGGATTGATAAGTATTCTGAATTTCCAAATCCTGTAACAGAGATCACATTTCAGATGAATCTTTTAAATACTTCTTCAACAAAATTATTTAGTGATATTTTTAAAATAATTAATAAAATTGTAGAATCTGGAAAATCTACAGTAAACATTATTTGGTATTATAGTTATGGCGATGACGATATTCAAGAGGTTGGTGTTGATTTTAAGGAGTTTACTAAAGCCAATTTTGAACTAGTAGCTGTAAACGATTAAGTTTTCCTTATAGATTTTCGTCGTTATCTGCAATTTACAAATGAACTTTTTTTGTTTTAAGGCGTTATTTTAAAATATTATTGTAACTTGTATTATAATGATGGTTAAATTTAAAAACCGGACTATATGAAGTCGCTTTATATTAAACAAACCGAGGATACACCTTTAATTGATTTTAATTCTATTGAAGGTAGATGTAATATAATAGGAAATTCTATCCCTGAAAACATACATTTATTTTATGATCCAATTCTTGAGTGGTTAGATAACTACATTGAGAACCCACAACCTTGTACAGAATTTAACTTTCAAATGAAAATGATAAGTTCTGCATCTTCGAAACTTTTTTTTGATATATTAAATAAAATTGACTCATTAAATGAAAATAAAAAGGGAGGTGCTAAAGTAAATTGGTATTATAATATTTACGACGATGAAATTCGAGAAATAGGATTAGATTACAAAGATTCAATGAATGTTCCGTTTTATATTGTTTTAGTTGATGAGGAATAAACTGTTTTAGGATTAATCTTCAATAAGCTTTTTAATTCTTTCAATTTGCATTTGTTTATTAACTTCACGTAAGCTTTTTCCGGTTTTAGTAAAAAAATGATGATTCGATAAGAATTTAATTTGAAGTTTGTTCCAATCGTTTAAACTTCCAATCTTATTTTGTTCTTTTAATTCTTTGAATAATGTATTAGAAACAGGTATGAAATCACTTCTTCCAAGGTAATCAAGGTCTGAATCACACATTATACTCTCAAGAAGATTATTTGGTTTTGGGGGCAATTTAGTTGCCATTATTAAT
>JAQIBH010000161.1 GCA_027859205.1 Bacteroidales bacterium
ATTGAAGGAACTGCAAAATTTGATTTTATTAAGAATAAAAATGATGAATGGCAAATATGTAAATGGCGTGATGAATCAAGCTCTTATTAAAATAACACAGAGATAAAATTGCATATCAAATATTTTAAAAATAATTTTTCTGATGTAAAAAAGATTTTGTTTTTCTTTTTAATTATATTTGCAGTGATTATTTTTTTGATAATTACTAAAATTAATAATAATAGAATTGAAAAAAAATATAATAATATCTATCAAAAATCGCTTATTTTTGAAAAAGTTATTCCATCACTTAATTCCAAATTATTTAATTTTGACTTGCAAAGTTCACAAATGGATAGCATCAATAATATGCAATATTTTATTTATACTTCTAAAAGTGATTCAACAGGAATTAATGATATACATCGTTTAATAAAGTATTTAAATTCATTTGATTTGATCATTAAATATAATGTGTTAAATAACGATCAATATATTATTAAAATTTTGAGTAAAACAAACAAACCATTTGTAATAATAAAATTAAAGATATCTAAAAAAGTTGAGCAATTAAAAGAAGTTAAGGGAAAAATAGCTCTAATTATTGACGATATTGGCTATTTTGACAACGATTTGTCTGATAGTTTCTTCAATTTACCAAAGGAAATAACTTTTTCAGTCATTCCTGGACATCGATTTTCGAAAACATTAGCAAGGAAAATAAATAAGTTAAATCATGATTTATTAATTCACTTACCAATGGAACCATTAAATTATAGAGGAGAT
Source organism: Bacteroidales bacterium (assembly GCA_027859205.1). Classification (GTDB taxonomy): domain Bacteria; phylum Bacteroidota; class Bacteroidia; order Bacteroidales; family UBA12077; genus UBA12077. The sequence continues at coordinate 766 of JAQIBH010000161.1, forward strand.
GAAAAACAGTATATCATTATGACTGGAATGAATAGAAACGAAATAGAAAACAGAATAAATAAAGCAATTAATGAGCTACCACAGGCAATTGGTATTAATAATCATATGGGTTCCAAAGCAACTTCAGATTTAGAAACAATGAATAAGATTGCTAGAGTTATTATAAATAAAGAATTATTGTTCATTGATTCTTATACGTATAATAGATCTATTGCATATAAAATTATGAAAAAACATGATATTCCAACTGCTAAAAGGGATATATTTATTGATAATGAAGATAGACCTGATTACATTTCCGAACGAATAGATAAATTGGTTCAGTTGGCTATTAAAAATGGAAAAGCAATTGGAATAGGACATGCAAAAAAAAATACTTTATTAATGTTACAGAAAAAAATACCTGATATTATTTCAAATGGTATAATATTTGTTCCAATATCTGAATATATGCAGTGATTTGTGGGTTTTAAAAAAAATACTTGACAAAGCTAAAATATATTGCTAACTTATATCGTTGAAATTGGTTTTAGTATAAAATGAGAAAAAATAATGAGTAATAAAAAATATATCTTGTTTGTTGAAAATGGTTCTGAGATGCGAGAAATGCATTTTAATTGGAGACATTTTATTAGTATTCTCGTGGTAATTTTTGTGTTATTATCTATTTCTGTATTTGGATTATCAAAAATGTTTTCGAAATTTAATTATCAAAAAAAAATTGCTATGGCATACAAAGAAAATGATAATTTAGGATTGTCGATAAATTTAATGCAAGAAAAAGTATCTGAACTAAATAAAACAATCAATGATATTGTAGAAAAAGATAAGGCAATTCGTCTTTACTCAAATTTGCCTGAAAACGACATAAATATTAATGAATTAGGAACAGGTGGTAGGGTTAATAGAAAGTTATATATTGATAATGACAATTCAAAAAGATCGACGCAATTGACAAATATCGATGAAAGCTTAACTCAAATATCAAAAGAGATACAATCTGAATTAATTAGTTACGAAAATCTTACTGAAATATTAAAAGAGAAAAAACAAAAGCTTGATGCTACTCCGACAATTGCTCCGTTAAAAGATAATGCCTATATTTCTTCTCCTTACGGAAAGAGAATAGATCCATTTACAGGGCGTATTAGTATGCATGATGGAATTGATTTTGCAGCAAGAATGGGTACTCCAATTTATGCTACGGCTGACGGAAAAGTAAAATATGCTAGATATATTGGAGGATATGGATATACTATTAAAATCAATCATGATTTTGGTTATAGTACAATTTTTGGTCATATGAGTAAAATGAAAGCTAAAAAAGGCCAAAATGTAAAACGAGGCGATCTTATTGGGTATATTGGTAATACTGGAAGATCAACAGGTCCACATTTACATTATGAAATAAGATATAATAAACGACCTGTAAATCCATCAAAGTATATGTGGATTAGAAAAAAACTATAAATTAAATCTTTATGAATATTGTTTTTAATGCTTGTGAAGATCTTTACGAGCATTTTTTATTTTTACAAATAAATTATAAAAATAGGCAATGATGACAAAATTAATTAAAATTATTTTACTTTTTAATTTTATACTATTCCAAATATTACTTGCTGTAGAAAAAGACAATTCATTTACAGATAGCAGTTTTACTTTCACTGTTAGTTGTGTTGGCGATATTATGTTAGGTACTTCATTTCCACAGGATTATTTACCACCCAATGATGGGAAAGATATTTTTAAAAATGTAACAAATTTTCTTGAAAGTAGTGATATTACGATTGGGAATTTAGAAGGATGTATAGCTGATAGTGGAAAATCAACCAAATGTGATAGTAGTAAAAATTGTTATGCATTTAGAATGCCCGTGAAATATGGAGATTTATTAAAAAGAGCGGGATTTGATTTGATGTCCATCGCAAATAATCATGTTAATGATTTCGGTATTTATGGTCGTAAATCTACAATTGATGTGTTAGATAAATTGAATATTGGATGGTCTGGTCCACCTAAAACTTATGCAGAAGTAGAAATTTCAGATATTAATATTGCTTTCATTGCCTTTTGTCCTTATGATCATTCTAATGATCTAAGAAAAATAGACCAATCAAAAGAAATAGTTCAAAATTTATCAAAGAAGTTTGATGTAATAATTGTGTCCTTTCACGGAGGATCTGAAGGGAAGGATGCTTTTCGAGTTCCTGACACTACTGAATATTATCATGAAGAAAATCGTGGTAATTTAAGAAAATTTACTCATGCTGTGATTGATGCAGGAGCTGATCTTGTTTTTGGACATGGACCGCATGTATTGAGAGGAATGGAATTATATAAAAATAGATTAATTGCATACTCACTTGGTAATTTTGCAACATATAAAAGATTTGTTCTTGATGATAATCTAGGGAAATCAGCAATTTTGAAAGTGAATTTAGATAAAAATGGAAAATTTGTATCGGGAAAAATTACTTCAATAATGCAAAATTATCCTGGAATTCCGGTAATTGATAAATCAAATTATTCAATAAAGTTAATTAATAAATTGTCTAATATTGACTTTCCCGATAGCGGGATCAAAATAGATTCAATTGGAATGTTTTATCAATAAATAATTTATTATTTTGTCACAAATGCACGAATAAAACAAGAAGGAATCTTTTTCTTTATCTCAACCTCAACCTCAACCTCAACCTCAACCTCAATCTTATATCTCATAGTAATAACCAGTTATCTTTAATAATATTTCCGAACAATTCTGAACAATTTTTTAAATTTTTCTTAAAGGAAATGATAGTATTATCATTCGCATTATCAGAAATAATTTTAATAATATTAATAGGTATTTTATT
>JAQIBH010000165.1 GCA_027859205.1 Bacteroidales bacterium
AAACAACTTGTTGTTTGAATGCATAAGAATAGATTTTTCTCGGGGTACCTTCTTTTTTTCTTTTCATATTGACCTACTTTCTTTTATGAAAAAATGGTCAACCTATTTTAGCACGACACTTTAAATTATGCTCACCGTAACTATTATAATAAAGTACCTGAGGTATAATTGAAAACTTATTTTTACGGTAAATCTCATATCCTGTATTTGCAACATATTTAATAGACTCAGATTGATCGGCTCCAAAGAATGAATATTTCGGTTTGTTTAAATTAAACATAGCAAAGCCAAGGTAAAATTTAACTGTCCTGTCGTCGTTAGGGATATACCAAAACAAACCGCTGCTCAAAGTAAAATTACCTGTTGTATGACTTTCAAATTCCTCGCCATTTACTGCTGTCGGGTCATATCCAACACCTTCTACCCATTGACTCCCAGTTGAGAATTGTCGTGAGTCGATTTTTTTCATAAAATATGCAGCTTGTATGCCGAGGCTTAATCGTGACCAGGATGTTAACTGTACTTCATGAGCATAAGCACCTGAAAATGTCTCATTGTTAAATTGTTGTATATCTCCCGTTTTATTTGACGATACGGAAAAGCCAAAACCTCCAAAACGTTTCTTATCTTTATAAAGCGGTCGTGACAACATCAAAAATGTTGATTGTGCATTTATATCATTTACATAATCTTTGTTTCTATAATTAACTCCCACTTTAAAATCATCGCTCGAAGAAATAATTGCAGGATTCACATTCAATATTGTATTTGAATTCATCATAAAATTCACATCCTGTGCTTTACTCTCAATAAATCCTAACACGCAAAGATTCAACAATATAATTATTCTTAATCCTCTCATTTTATTATCTTAAAATTGTGATTACACCAATATTTTTACCATTAAACAACAGCTTTTCTCCACTATAAAATTCTCCATCAATTTTCCAGAAATATTTTCCATCCTTTACCTGATATCCATTATTATTACCATCCCATCCGATATTTAGGATTTCATTAAGATTGTTACTTTCAAAAATCGGTACTCCCATTTCATTAAATACTATTAAGTTTATCTCTTTAATACCAAATCCATATACTTTAAAATAATCGTTATTTCCATCATTATTTGGTGTAAATAATTCGGGGATAAAAATTTCGTTTTTAACAAAAATATTTACTCCGGCAGTATCGGAACAATTAAATTCGTTGGTAACCATTACCGTAAAATGAACAGAATGCTCAAGACTTGTTATGGGATTTTGAATAAAGCTGTTATCAAGATATTCTTTGGGCATCCATTCATACTCTGTTCCTCCTGAAGCCCATAAAGAAATATTTTCATTGAAGCCTGCCAGTGTATCATTCATTATTTGAATCTCGGGTAAAAGATTAACTGTTACAGTAGTTTCTAATGTATCAATCGGGCAATTGCCTGTAAAAACTACCAACGAATAAGTAGTTGTTTCGCTTGGACTTGCAATAGGATTTGCAGATGCAGGCTCACTTAAAGTGTTTACCGGACTCCATTGGTAAGCATAAGGTAATATACTACCTTCAGCGGTGGGTTCTCCTCCAATACTAATTGATTCGCCGATACAAATTGACCTATCTATTCCTATATCAATATTACCAACAGGATTTATTTCCACAATCATTGAATCACTTCCTACACAAGAATACTGATCGCTTACAGTAAGAAAATACTTAGTATCGGAAGAAGGATGAACTGTCGGGTTTGCAAGATTTTGTTCTGAGATATCGTTAGCATCCCAAAAATACACCCAATCGGAAATAATAATTTCGGGACCAATAGTTACATCATAGCCTTCGCAAATTAATTTATCTTCACCTGCATCGGCTATTGGAAGCGATCGGGCAAAAATATTTATGGTATCGTAATTCACACAAGCATTATTATCGAAGCATTCTACCTGAAAAATATTATTAATTAAAACCTGATATTCGAATGTATTGGAATTTAAAAGTTCATCTGAATTTGTTAGCGAATACCAATTAATTGAATCACTTGCTGTACCGATATCTAATTTCAAAGTATCGTTTAAACATAATGTGGTATCGTTTACCAAATCAATAATTGGAAGTGCTAACACCTCAATTAACAATGTATCTGAATTTTTGCAGCCATTAATATCGGTAAGCTCGGCATAAATTTCGTCGTTAAAATAAAAAGGATGATTGAAATTACTTGAATTCTCGTCTGTATATGTATTAGATAAAGTAAACCAATCGATTGTATCGGATGCAGAACCAAGTGTTAAGTTAACGGTACTGCCGTAGCAAATTGCTATATCGTCTCCTAAATCAACAAGAGGCAAAGAAAAAACATCAATAATAATTGTATCTGTTATCTGATCTCCATAATCTTTTGTAAGCTTTACCCAAATTGTATCTTTCTTTGTGATTTCAATTTTAATGATTTTTTCGGTACTAAAAGGAGTAGTAGGATTGTCGGAAATAAACCATTCTGCTGTGCCTTCATTTTCTAACAAAGAAAACTCTATGCTATCGCCATAACATATTGTAGTATCATTACCCAAATTAATTGGTTGTGAAATATTAAAAGTATCGGCTGTAGCAAATGGAGAACCTGCAAAAGCAGCATCGACAGATTGCACTGTCCACCAATATTTTCCATCGGGTAAATTATCAAGACAAAAACTATTAGTCGATAATGATCCCTGATTATTTATATATCTTTTGCCCGATAACAAATCTGCGGTAGGATAAAAATTTACAGAATCTGTAACATCGGTTTGCATATAGATATCGTAGCTTAAACCATTAGAAGCAGTTTCATTATCAATTCCCATGTTCCAAGACAAACAAACCGTGTCGGCTGATGTTTGAGAATTTAAACCTGTTATCATTAAAGGCAACTGATTAGCTACAGCTATATTTGAAGATAAGCTTAAGGATTTTGAAGAAGAAACAGTGGTTCCACAAAGTAATAAATCGTTTTTATTATCTTGATTAAAATCAAACCAAAGAGCATCTGAATATCCTAAAGCAGTAATAGTATCTGTTTCCAAAGTAAATCCTGTACCAGCATTATTTGTATAAAGCTCTGTTGTGTAGGTATCTGTTTCGTTAGAACCTACAAGAATTAGATCGACATATCCATCGTTATTAAAATCGGAGGCTTTTAATGCTCCTTCGCGAATACCTTGTAGTTCGTCTAAATAAGTAAAGCTTAATCCAGCGTTGTTTCGATAAATCTTTGATATATGAGCGTTGCTATTATCCTTACCAAAAATCACAAGATCAGTAAAACCATCATTATTAACATCGCAAGATTCTATTCCTCCAAGCATCGATTCAGGCAAATTATTCGCTTTTTCGACAAATTGCATTTTGCCCTGATTCTGATAGTAGAATGTCTCAACTGTTAAAGAGCCGTTTAATCCCGAATAAATTATATCGGGATAATTATTGTGATCGAAATCGGCTATTACAGCATCGCAATTGCGCAAAGCCTCGAAAGTAAATCCTGTATTCGTAAAAGTTTGATTGCCATTATTCTTATATAATAAAGCTATATTACCTGAACTTGTATAGCCCGAGATAAAAATATCCTGCCAGCCATCATGATCCAGATCATGACACTGAATTGCTCCATACCTGATACCGGGAATTGTATGTGTTAATTCAATAAAAGTATTGTTTTGCTGATTGATATAAATATAGAAACGATAGTTAAATGTTGCATCAATACCAGTGTACAACAAATCAACATAAGTGTCGTTATTAAGATCGGCAAAACAAGCCGAAGCATCTGAAAGATATGGTATGCTTAATCCTAAATCGAAGAAAGTACTGTCTCCGTTATTCCGATACAACTCGACAAAATCGTCTGCCACGCTCTCTCCTGCAATGAATACATCCGGGAAACCATCAATATTAACATCGGCAGATAAAACCAAACTATTTGCTCCTTCGGGAAGGTTATTTATAATATTGGATAAGTCTTGTGCATTGACAAGAACCGATAATATTATAAGTAAAACTGTACTAATTAGTCTTTGCAAGAAAACGCCAAATTCAGCGTTACTCTCGTTTTTGAAACAGTCATTTACAATTATTAAACTCCTTAATTTCAAAAACTTCGAAAGCCTTGTCTTTGACGTTTTCTTATCAAAGAATTCAAAACGTGGAGTTTTCTTGCAGGCAGTAATTAAGTTTTTCATTTAATTCTTATTTAAATTAGCCGTTAGCATTTAGCCGTTAGCTGTTGGCATCTAGCCGTTAGCCTTTTGCTTTTTGACATTTAGCTTTTTATTATTGTAATTCGCTTTTTATATTTTGTCATTATTCACTTTCTAATCTTTCTCCATTTGGCAATTTCCTTGTTTACTGTCATTTCACACCTATTTACGACGAAGTCAGAGACTTCGCCGAGCGGGGCTCAACAGAGTTAATCTCTTTCTATCCTCTTTTTTTATTTCTTGAGATTCCCAATCAAGTTGGGAATGACATCTAATTTACTTTATCGTTTATTTATTGTCATTCCGCACTCCTGCCCGCTAACAGACAGGTGATGCGAAATCTATTTTCGTTCAATTTTAACTTAATATTAATACTTCATCCTTTTTATTGCACGGATTGCAACTTAGCGAAGCGTTCTCACGAGCTTGCGAGTAAATCCGCGCGAGCTGGTTTACTGAAGATATTATTCCAAATTAATTATTATATTCATTAATTAAGGAAACAAGATTTTCTTCATATTTGGTATAATCTACATTACTACTACTCATTTTCGAACCAAATACAGAGTTTATATCTCCATATTCTCCTGCCTCTAGTTTCTTAAGCACTTCTGTTTTATCTCCAACATAGTCTTGAATTTTTACATTTACTAAATCCTTCGAATTCTCATCTCCTTTTTGAATTAAACAAACAAATTTTTTATTAATAAAATCAATTAATTCTTGTCCTTCCAAAGTAGCTTCTTCTCCACTAACCACAGGACCCATAACATAATGCTTCTTGTACAAATTTATTTCCCCTTCAGAAATTTGTTCAAAAAAGTAAAATCTGGGAAACGATGCAGCACTAGCGGCAGTTAAGTCAGCATATTTAACCTTTTTCATTTTAGTTCCATCTTCAAGCTTATAATATTTTACTGCTTTTGTTTTAAGCTCAACAATTTCTTTCATTTTTACTTTTTCGCCAGCTTTTAATAACTCATACTGACTATCAGTTAAATACGTAACACTGTTTTGGAAATCTGCGGCATGCTTTTTTGTAAAATAAATATATGCCGTTATTGTTTCTCCATTTTCAAGAAAGATTTCACCTTTCAAATAATTTTCAAAAACCTTTTTTTGTGCTAATCCCGATAATGATAAAGCAACTAAAAAAATTACTAATACTGATAACCTTTTCATAATTCATTCTTTTTAAGTTAGTAATATTTAATTCTCTCTTTTTTATTTATCGTTTGATGTTTTCATATTGTAGACTAAGTCTACTCTTTACTTGCGACGAAGTCAGAGACTTCGCCGAGCGGGGTATGCCTTATCGTTTTCTCTTATCTTGTATTTGTCTGACATTAATTATTTAATTCATTTTCATTGCTTGTTATTAGCACTTAACGCACGAATTACAAATCCGCGCGAGCTGGGCATTTTTATTTTTATAAGCTACGCTCATCTGAGTTATTCAATATAATAATCAATTGATATATAATTTAAAATATTATCTTCGAATCTTAAAGTAAATGAACTTACAATGGGATGACTTTCTTCCTCTTTTTTAACGCTATCAAATATATCTGCTTGATCTTTTAATAGTAAGGTTAAAGTAAAATACTTCTTTCGTTTATTATATTTTTCATAATATTTCTTTGAATCTTGAAATGCTAACTTATATGATCTTGGAAACAATTCGTTTAATTCATCTTTTAATTTATTCAAATCATCTCCAATGATAAAATCTCTATTATTAATCGTTATAATAAAGGTTGTATCTTTCCATACACGAAAAGCACATAACTGACTGGGAGCTAAGACTATCGCCTCGCTTATAAAAGATGTCTCCGAAAACCAATAATTTTTTGTATATGGTTTACAATTTTCAATACATTTTTTATCATCTAAAGTTATTTTCACCGAAGCTCCTAATTCTTTTAAACTAGATTCAATATTAGCTCCAATTTTTACCCTGTTTATTTCTATACTCTTAACCGAAATTGTATCCAGTTCTATTTCTTCTGATTTGCACGCAAAATGAAATAGAAAAAGAATAATAATAAAATGATATTTCTTCATAATTTAAATTTTTAAGGTTCTGGTTGTTTTATTTCTGTTGTAATTAAATCTAATACATTAACCATTCTTGCATCACTTATACTAGATTCATTATCCGCTTCAATATGAACGTGATAATTCGGTTTTTCTGGCACTTTATATGTAGCTGCGTTCCCAGAACAACCCGACAAACCAATAATTTGCCCTTCTTCTATATAATCTTTATTTCTTACAAATACTGTATCTAAATGACCATATCTCATAAATATTGTTGTTATTTCCTTTCCATCAATTGTTAATATTGGTTCATCCAATTCACACCTAATTTTGATTTGGTTACCATATCCTTTTCCATAATGACAACCACAATTTGCATTATTATCAGGATTTCCTTCAGCATTGATTCCATTATCATTTTCAAAATCAGGATTCATTCGGAAATATGTTGTATCAACATCGTATATTGTTCCACCTTTTATTGCATATATTGGAGTTCCCACTTCAGCAGTAAAGTCTATCCCATCATGCGTTTTAAACCGATTAGTATAAGATATTTCATTATTCTTATATTCATCCCTACACGTACCAACAAATCTAACACAACCTTGATAACCCTTGTATTCATTATTAGATGTATTTGTTATTGTTGGGTTTGGTAAAGGATCCCCCACTTTTGTACCATCCTCCAGAACATTATTACCAAAAACTTTCTTCCAGTATTCAATAATTTCTTCATATTCCTCCTTTATTTCTTCCTCTGTTGTTTTTTCAGTAAATATTCCTAAGTAAGTTAACCATGTCTTGGCTGTTTTCAAATCAGCCCCATTTACCTGTAATACCATTTCCGGACTTTTATTATCATCAAAAAAAGTAATTAAAGTATAACCATCTTTAATTGCAACTTTTATTTTTTCACTATGTGCCAATTCACACAATTCATTTGTATGAAACTTCTTAATATTCACTTCATTTTTGTAACTAAACACTGCCGTGTTATACTTAGTACCTTCGATTTCATATTCACCTAAATAAATACCTTTTGTTTGTAAAGATGAAGATTTATCATTTAAAATATTATCATATATTTTTTCAGCCAGATAACTATTAGCGTCTTCATTATATGTAGCACTTCTAATTGACCATCCAGAATAATCTTCTAATTCAATATTGCTACTATTCTCTTTAATCTGACTTAAATAATCTGCAAAAGATTCAGCAACATCATCGAATAACACAAGATCAGAATTATTACTAAACCAATCTTCAAAATTATTTAGTAAGTTTTCCATTGTGAAGCAAATATCGTCACCTAAGCTCGCCCCTTCATCCTCATCCTGGAACATATAAAAACCACCTTCGGGGTTATGGATAAAGTCCCACTGGTATTTGTGCAAACGCTCGGCATTATCGGCATAGTCCATTAAGTTATCGGAAGAACCTTGAGACATAAAATAGTTACTTTCGGAACTAAATGTATGCCATAAACGGAATGCACCATGGCCTAATTCGTGGGCTATGGTTCGCGAATCCATTCCTCCGGCATAAATAAAGGCATATTGTTCTTTTAATGGCATATAACCTGCTAAACCTGTTTTAGATTCAATTCCATTTAGTAAAAATACATAATATGAATTCTTATCAATATCTATACCCGGGCTATTCTTGTATTTACGTTTTAATTTATTTTGCTCGTCGGAATAATTACTTAATAAGGTGCTTTCGCCATCGTTCATTTTTTCATCACCATCATCATCCCAATCGTCTATGTTAATATTGTACACATCTTCAACAGTAACACTCCATTCTACTACCGATTGCTGATAAATATCGTTTAGTGCATTGGTGAAATCTGTGGAAGAAAAACCTGCACTTCCGTTTACCGGAACAATTACTAAGTTGATTTTTATTTTATCGAGACTTAGGGTATTTAATTTTCCAATAACAATCTCTTGTTCATTTTCTGAGGTATCGTTCGCATTTTTATATGTTATATATGCTTCTATTCCTTCTGTTTCGGTATCGGCTTTTCCATTAAGCAATAACATACGAGTATCTTCTTTTCCTTCGTATGTAAAAGGAGTTATCTCAATTCCCGATGCTGTTCTGAATTTTACATGATCGACAGTAAAAGTAGTATCGTAATCGGATATTTTAACCAATACTTCATCGTTACCAAATGAGGATATCGATTTCCATGGTACATATTCTTGCTTTTCGTAAATGCTTACTTGATCGTACTGCGGATTATGACCCTCGTATTTGTGTTTATCAAAACCGAAATATTGATTTTCGTTCTGAACAAATTCTGCTTTTATTTTAATTTCGCTGGCACTAATAACAGCAGGTGTTGTTCCATCTCCTCCCGGACCTGTTCCGCCTCCACCTGGTCCGGCACCACCACCGCCTGTTACTACTTCGCCACCATCTACTATCCATGTATCACCATCTTCGTCGATAATTATAATATCATCGGTAGAATGTATTGTATCTGTGCCATCTTCGGTAACAATAATAATTACATCATCGGAAATATAAACCGAATCGATATCTGTTGTGAATGTGGTATCCGATATTTCGGAATCGTCACCATCTGTTGTATCATCACCATCGCCTGATCCATCGCCATCGCCAATAGTAATTCCTAAAATAAACGGACTATCGGGATTATAAATAGATGTAATTGCACCCTCGTATACCTGCTTATCGGTGTTTATTTTAATACTTTCAAATTCACACGATAATTTTATAAAACTTAAGTATGGAACCAAAGCAAATGCTTTTCCTGAGAATGTTCCATTGCTTCCTGTTGCTTCGGAAATTTTAAATCTAAAATTACCAGACCATATATGGTCTCCTTTATTAAGAACTGGTAAAGGATCATTATTAGATATACTGCTTTCCTCATCGCTGGAGCCACACTCGAAATTTGTCAATTTTACTTCGGGAGTTGTGAAGCTTTGTAAATCGGAGTAGTCGCTTTCGTATGTACCACAATATCCAAATACCTGATACTCATACTCAGTTGATTCTTGTAGATCGGTTAGTTTAACATGATCAAGATAAGTGTCTTCTTCGAACCATTCGGCATCAGTATCATTTGCTTTACAAATCATATGGATATGACTTGACATTATGCAATATCCAAAAATCACTAATCCTTTATTTTCTTGACAATACTTTAATGAATCTACGATCATTAACTTTTGCTCCTTTCTTGTAAATACATCAATCCAATCAACTATTGTTAATGTTACAAAGTATGCTTTATCATTTTCTCTTATTTTGTATTTGTCTGACATTAATTATTTAATTTCAATACTTGTTCATTAACTATTTAACGCACGGATTACAAATCCGCGCGAGCTGGTGATATATTTTATTTATCTAAATAATAATCAATTGCTCTTATTTTATCAAGCACACCTAAAATGTATTTTTGTTTTTGTTTTAAAGAACCATATCTAGCATAATGATTTTCATTAGTAATTCTTCCAAATCTTTCTTTAAATAAAACCTCCAATTTTGAGAAAAATTTATCTTTATATATAATCTTAAAATTTTGTATTTCCTTAATTTTTCCCAAAACAAAACTGTCGTCAATCGACTCATATTCATACAATTTCAACAACAAATTATTGAAGTTTAAAAATTCTTTATTGTCTATTTCTACAGATTTTAATAAAAATTCAGCTTCTGCTTCAATAATTTTCAATAGCTTAACCATAATATCTTTATTCATAATAAATAACAGGTTCATTTTCTGATTCTTTTAATAATAATTGTTCAAGGTCTTCGTCTTTCTCTCCGTTTGGCGTAGGCTGTGCCTACGTCTATTTTTATCTTGTACCTCCTGCCTGCCAGTAGGCAAGTTTGAGCTACTTGAATAATACGACGTAGTTACGCTTACGCTAAACTACGCCGAACTTCTATCTGGTTAATTTTATTATTATAAATATTATCTATCTCCCGTTTTTAATATTACCAGCTACGCTTATCTGAGGTTTTAATACACTATTTTAAATTACGTTCCTTTACAGTTAATGCAATTAAATCTAAATAGGAATTTAACCAGCCAGTTTTTTCTTCTTCATTTGCAATATGATAACTTTTATATTTAATAAAATAATTTTCTCCAGCAACTCTTTTATAAATCATTATATCTAATGGATATGTTTCGTAATATGAATAGGTTCTTCCAGCACCTTCACCATCAATATTCTGTTTTAATTCCAAGTATTTATTATCTATTATATAAATATATATATCAAAATCTCTTAGCATTGAGGAATCAACCATTCTATTTACACTATCTTTATTAAAAAGATCATCTACTAAATATCGTCCTGGTCTTTTTTCATTTGGATATAATTTATTTGCTAAATCCTTTGCTGAAACGCTACCATCTTTATAAATCAACCATCCACCGCCTTTACCTATTTTATTATCTTTATTGTATATTGAAAATCCCATTACAAGACCTTCATATGTTTTATCGGTACTTGCATAAAGATTCTCCGCGTTTAACGTAAAATCAAAAGAAAATTTTTCCTTTTCATTTATCTGTCCACAAGCAGTTTGTGAATTAATTCCAATGATTATTAATAAAATCTTAAAGTAATTAAATTTCATAATACTTATATTTTAGTTTGTATTTTATTGAATAAGTGGCCTATAATAGCCAACCCAACCATCATGTGAATATAGAGCTCCTCCTTTTCGTGTATATGTTGATTTAACAACCTTACCACATCCCCTACTACTATTTAAAGAATTTTGTTGAGAACTACAATAGCCATCTTCATTCCCATTCCCAATAGACTCAATTACAACAACTTGATCCTGATCTGGAAGATAATCAAAAACAACTCCAGTATGTCCATCTGTATTACTTCTACTCCAAATGAATACATCGCCTGGCTTTGGAATAAAATCCGGATCCCCTTTATCACCTCCAATAAACTCTAATTTTTCACCGTATTGTGTTTTTTCGAAGGATTTATCATCACTAATCATTGAAGTCGATATTAAGGGTACATCAGTAAAAATTCCCAATTCTTGTAAAAATCTGCACATAAACTCTGAACAATCCATTTCAGCAGTACCTGTAGAATCGAGACTTGTTTTACTTTCGCCACCTCCAAATTTATACGGTGTTCCCAGATATTGTTCCATAACTATTAAAGCATTTGATATAATTATATCACGGTTTGTAGGGAATACATATTTTTCAAAATTAATAACATCTTTTTCTAAAATAAGTAATTCGAATAATTTATTACCAGACTGTTCATTTATCATAGGTGGGTCATGCTCAATAGCTTCATAAAATTTGTACCTTA
>JAQIBH010000173.1 GCA_027859205.1 Bacteroidales bacterium
CCAAGAAAAAATAATTTTTGAGAAAAACTTATTTTCTGGATAATCTTTGTTTTAACATGAAAACACTGGGATACAGCTATGTTTTCACTAATTATTCAAAAACTTTCGGATGCTAGTGGTTGAGTTTATAATATTTGATTAATAATGTTTGCGATTAAATGGCTTCCTTTTAAATGCAATTATTTATTAAAATTCAGGATTAAATATGTAGGTAAGTGATCACTATATCCACCATTATATTTATAACCTACAAACGTTCTATTAGGTTTGTATCCAAAAAAAGCTTTGTCTGTTTCAAGTAAAAAATCAGGACTAAATATATGGATGTCATCAATGGAGGTAAACATCTTATTTCTTTTATTAAGTAGATTTCCGGAAATTATGAATTGATCAAGAATACCCCATTCACCTTGATATTTATAAGTCCCAATATTATTTGTTTTTGAAATTGTCGATGATAAATTATAAAGTGCATTTCCCGTAATTTGGCTAAATTCTTGTTTAGCATCCAAAATATTCTTTATGCTTTTATTTTCGGGATAATCATTAAAATCACCCATAATAACTATATTAGATTTTGGATTTGATTTAAAAATCGAATCAACTTTTGCTTTTAAAACGCTTGCTACATATATTCTTCGATCTTCCGATTCAAGTTGGCCACCCCAACGCGAAGGCCAGTGATTAACAAAAACATCGAGTGTGTCTGTGTTTTTCACAACTCCTTTTACATATAAAATATCACGGGTTCTACTTTCAATATTGCCTGGAAAATTTATTGGAATGGCTTTATATTTTAAAGGAGTAAAAAGCTTGTCGCGATATAACAGAGCAACATCAATTCCTCTGTGATCAGGAGATTCCTCATGAATAATTTTATATTCAAATTTAACTAGGGGCGTATTATTTACTAAATCACTAATTACCTTTTTGTTTTCAATTTCACATATGCCAATTATTGCAGGAGAATTCCATTCTCCAACAGCAACAATTACTTTGTAAATATTATTTAGTTTTGAATAGTATTTGTATGTATTCCAATAACGATCTCCTTTTGGTAAAAATTCTTCGTCATTTATTAAGCTATCATCAAATGTGTCAAATAGATTTTCCACATTATAAAACATTATTTTATAACTATCATGCTGGTTTTGTGATTGCCCAGAATGTACAATAATTGTTAATAGAATAGTTATCAAGAAATTTTTCATAATTTTTTACGGAGTTTCTATGCGTTCATAAGCTCCCAAATCAGGTCCTGAGTCTGAAGTTCTGTCTTGTAAAAGTATATCTAAATCGATATAGGATAAATCGTGATATCGTTTCCCAAAATCTTTAGCAACAGAAAGAATGTCTAACACAAAATTTCCTTCATATGGATCAATAAAATTAGGATCTATGTTTACGATCACTTCCTCAAAAAAATCGGAATTTGATGTTGAAAATTCAGAGTCAACTTTAATTAAAGTATGATCGAATTTGTAGTTTAGTTCACCTTCATCTGTTTCAGACTTGTCAATATAAATTTCGGACATTTTATTGCCATAAATTATACAATTTGCAAATAAAGCTTTTGTAATTGGTCTAATGTGTGTACTACCATTTATATCAACATAATAATTATTAAGTAAAAGCGAAGGAGTGTTCCTTGTAGAATAACCCCAGTAATTTCCTATAGTGCAATGGTAAAACTCATATGAACCTCCAATGGTTAATGCTACACCAAATTGTCCGCAGTTTGATATTACATTATTGAATGCTTTAATTGTAGATCCTTGAGCATAAATAGCTGTAGACGTCATATTTGAGATTTTGCTATTAGAAATAAGCAATGTAGGATTTATCTCATTCGCAAATGTGTCAACTTGAATCCCGATTATTGCATTTTTAATTTCAGAGAAATTGAATACATTATCTTTGCTGCCTGCCATTAGCCATATCCCATCCCATTGGCCAGGTATATTTTCATAATCATCTTCTAATCTGTCACCTTGAAATATTATTGGAGACTCAAATGTTCCATTTGCTTCAATTGTTCCGGCAACAAACAATCTCGAATTTTTATGAAAATGCATTATAACTCCAGGCTCTATTGTGAGAACGCTGTTTGATTCAACCAGCATTGAATTATAAATTAAATATGGCTTATCATTTATCCATGTTTGTGACCCATTTATCATACCGCTAGAATCTTTTCCATCTATCTTATTAACATCTTGTCCAAATGCTATAAGCTTAATATCTTGTTGTGTGTTATTAAATGAAAATATAATAGAATCTTTCACTATCAGTGGTAAATTAGAATTGTTTGGATCAATAGTTATTTCAACAAAAATATATAAACTGTCTTTTTCTTTTAGCTCAATATCTCGTAATTGAATCCCAGAATATCCGTCAATATTAAGTCTGAATGGAGAAGTTTCCCCGCCGGCTAAACTAATTGAAGATAATTTAATACTTTCATTATATGGATTTTTTACTTTAAATAGTTGAGTTGAAGATCCTATTGTTGTGAATATCGTATCAAAAAGAACCGTATCTGTAGAAAATATTAATTTAGCATCAAATGAAGTGTTAAATTCTTCTTTCTCGCAAGAATAAAAAACTTGAAATAGAATTATAGATATAATGATATATTTTAATGATTTAGGCATTCTAGTAAACTCAATTTTAAATTACGAATTAACATAAAATAAACGATACTATCTATGATAAATTTTAAATTACCTATACTTTTTATTAAGATTGATAAAGTTTTATAATTATATTTGAAGTACAGATTTAAATATTTGATTACATTTGTTAATATTTGAAATTTATATATTCCTTTATTGATATGCAAGTAGAAAAAGCAAACCGTGGAAATGTATTAGAAGTAATGTATTTACTTAATCATTGCATCGAGGATTTTAATAAAAATAGTGTATATCAGTGGAATCATTCATATCCGGATTATAATAAATTGGTACACGAAGTTGAAAAAGGCACATTATATATTATAAAATATAAAGGTGTCGGTATTGGGACAATTACATTTGACATGTACCAGGAACCTGTTTTTGATTCGGTTGATTGGAAAAATAAAACAGATAAATTCCTTGTTATTCACCGTATTGCAGTTTTCCCAACCTGGCAAAAAAAGGGAATTGGTCGAAAACTAATAGAATTTGTAGAAAGTTTTGCCAAGGAAAATAATTATAATTCGATTAGATTAGATGTGACAAGTTCTAGTGAACATATAATTAAATTGTACGAAAGTATAGGATATGCCTTTACAGGAGAAATTCTTTATCCCAAACAGAAAGAGACATTTAAATGTTTAGAGAAAATCATTTAATAAATATAAGTTAAAATTTGAGTTGGAGCGTTAAGCTCCTTTTTTTATTGATTAAAACGTCCGGATTTTATCCGGACGTTGGGGAAGCAAACATGAAAATTAAGTAATAATCCTAAACTATAAATAAATCAATGAATATATAATTAACCCTAATTTTTAACCATGAAAGACGATTTAATTTATAGTGTAATTTGCTCTCCTCTATAGAATTCTAATATTTTAGTTCTGAAAATATACTCGTATTTAGCTTGTGCCAAATCAGAATTAGATTTATTTAATTGATTTTTAGCTGTATTATATTCTAATATATCAACTAATCCAACTTGGTATTTTTGTTCTGTATATCTAAAAGCCTCTTCCATTGCCTTAACTGCCTCAAGGTTAGCCTTGTATCTGTCCAGTGATGCAATTGCTTGTGTTTTTACAAGTTGAATATCTTTATAAAGATTCTGTTTTTGAAGATCTAAAAATAATCCTGCATCATTTAAACTAATTTTTGCTTGATTAATTGAATTTCCTGTTCTCCAGTTATTAAAAAGAGGAATTCTTAAGGCTAGATATATTGCTTGAGATGCATTGTCTCCAATTTGTTCAAGATAGGGGTAGTTTGAACCTGGATCAGCAATATTTGTTGCTAATTCATTATATCTTGACTGATATTGATACCCAAAAGTTAAACTTGGACTTATGCTACCATAAGAAATTGCTAAATTCATTTCCGAACTTTTTAAATATAATTCTGCACTTTTTATTTCAGGTAAAAATGCTAAAGCATCATTATAAACGTCATTAACAGTGGTTATGTTATTTCCTAAAGTAATGTCTAGTATTTCGGGAATAACAATATCAAAATTATTTGGATCTTCTAAGTATAATAACTGAACAAGGTCAAGATAAGATATTTTCAAATTGTTTTCGGCATCTGTTAAAGCCGCTTTTTCACCGGCAGCCTGAGATTGTATTTGCAGTAAATCTCCTTTGGAAGCATTACCTATTTCATATAATGTTTTTGTTTTTTCAATTTGTTTAATTGTTATATCAATTTGTTGTTGAGCATTATCACGGAGTTCTTTATTTAAAAGAATCTGTAAATACGAAGTTGCAACATTTAATGTTATATCATTTTTTACTTTTTCAACTGATTCTAATTGAGCCAGGAGATCAAGTTTATTTTTTCTAATAGTATTAAAATTTTGCAATCCATTAAAAATTGTCAATTCCGAAGAAATATTAAATCTCCCACCTTGATAAGTTTGATCTTCGTAAGTATAAGTTTCTGTATTTAGCGTTTTACCAGAGTTTATATAATGATTTCCAGTTGTATTAGCATTAGGTAACAATTCCATTAACGATTGGAAATGTGCTTTGTCAGCTGCATCGGCCGATAATTCTTCCCGTTTTACAGTAATATTATTTTCAATTGCATAATTTATACAATCTTCTAATGTCCAAACTTTTTGTGCTTGTGAGCTAATTGAAAGAGTAATTGATAGAATTGTTATTACTAATAATTGAATTGATTTCATCGTGTAGGTTTTATTTTTGTTTCCAATTTAAATTCGTTTCTAAGTTACATATATTATGCCATTTGACTTAATTGTAAGATTTGTACTGTTTTAGCTCCTGCTAATGTTATAGCTTTTAACAAAGAGTTGACCGATTATGAAACACCCTGTGTGCGATAACGAACGGCAAGTTTCAATCTTTTTTTTTTATTTGATTGCGTTAATTTAAGAAAAAGTAACGATAAATTAATAAATCCATACGATAAAAAAGTCATAAAAAACCTGTAACTAATATAATATATTTTAGCATCATAAATAATTATGAGGAAAAATTATGAAAAAGATATTATACTCAATCAAAGATAGGATTATAACAACTCATAATATCGATTTTGGTGTGCTTATTTTATTTTCATTAGTTAGCATAGTATTTATAATTTCACTTTTTAATGTTTTTACATAGTAAATAGTACGATTACTTACGTGTTTTGGTAAATTAAGATATGAATACAGTTAATATTTATGTAAAAGTTAGTAATAAATCAGAGATGGTAAATCTGGTTTTATTTCAAAAAATTTACGCCACAAATGCGGGAATTGTAAATTATTGGGTTACGAATAGCAATTCAGAATATAGATTAGAAATAATATTTGATGAAAATGATTTATCAATTAACCCTTTGAAAATTACTAAATCGGAAAGCATATTAACTGATGAATCGAATATAGCAGATCAAATGATGAAGTTGCAAGGAAATGAAAATTTCCAATTGCATAATAATTAAAGTAAACATTTATTATAACTAAATTCATTAACCATGTATAAACCCGTTTGGAATAAATGTCAATGCTCTGTTTGCCAACTTAATTTTTATAGTTCTTCAGGAATAAAACTTCTGTCGATGACAGGTTTTAAAGTTAATGATCAATATTTAATTACTGACAATAATTTATTTAAAATTACTAAAGCAGTAAAGGTTACAATAGTTTTTGTAAATTCAGATGGACACACTGAAAACACGAGTGTTGAAATTTCAATGGATGAACTAAAAAGGAGAATAATTAATGAAATTGATAAAGAAAAAACGTTTGCAGCTGTAAACATTGACTTTGAGGAATTTAAAAGTATCCCATCGCTGAAATTAAGTAAAGAAAATATTGAAATTGGACAAAATATTGCTGTTTTAGGTTATCAATTGGATCATAATAATCTTTCAATTAAAACTGGAATAGTTTCCTCGACTCTTGTGCATGAAAATGGATTAAATTATTTACAGGTTGAGTCGAATGTTAATCAAGGAAATTCAGGAAGTCCTTTAATAAGTTTGGAAACTGGTGAAGTTATTGGAGTAATAGGACAAAATCTTGCTACGATAACACAGTCTCATCGAAAAATGAAACAAATTATTAATAATAATCTTGCAATATTAAAGAAGTCGCAAGGTAAATTTAATGTGGAAGAAATTGACCCCATTCAGGTTTTAATAGCAAATCAGAATCAGATAAAATATATAACAAATGAAATGTATAAAAATGCAACTATAAGTATTGGTTGTGCATTAAATATCTCTTATGTACGTGATCTTTTTGAAGAGTTCATTGATGCTGAGGTTTCGCAATCCTTTTTGAAACCAAAGATTGATGTATAGTTCCTTAATGTAGGATGGTTTAGGTTAGAGAGTTACTCTTAAAAGAGTAACTCTTTTTTATTCATCAGAAATATTTTCCAATATTTTTTGAACTTCTTCTTCGGTTTGATGAAGCTTCTTTTTACAAAGTTTAACTAAAGAAGAAACTTTTTTCACTTTCTCAGTTAAAATATCTATATCTAGTTCTTCGTTTTCTAATTGCTGTAATATTTGTTCAATTTCTCCTACAGCTTCATTATATGAGATCTCTTTTTTTGCCATAATTTAAGTTTGAGTATTTTTTGGTATTGTAAATTTAAAAGTACTTCCGCCTGCCTTGCTGTCAGGTAAGTTATTTATTTCGCTTTCAACCCATATTTTACCATTGTGTTTTTCTACAAATTCACGACAAAGAATTAGGCCTAATCCACTTCCTTGCTCTTCCGAAGTACCTGAAGTAGAATGATGTACGTCAATTCTAAATAATTTATTCATATTTTCATTGCTAATTCCAACACCATTGTCCATAACAGAAATCTCGGTATACTCTTTAAATTCTTTGCTA
This sequence comes from Bacteroidales bacterium, assembly GCA_027859205.1. Lineage (GTDB taxonomy): Bacteria > Bacteroidota > Bacteroidia > Bacteroidales > UBA12077 > UBA12077. The sequence goes on from JAQIBH010000173.1 coordinate 7,036, forward strand.
CTAATACGTATAAAACTGTTGCTATTTGAGAATTTTATAGCATTAGAAATTAGATTTCTTAATATAGCCGTAAGCATATCATAATCAGCAAGTAATATACTGCCTTGTTCTACTTCGCTTATTAAACTTATATCTTTTTTATCAGCATTTACCTGAAGAAGATTAAATGTTTTATTTATGATATCTGATAAAATTATTTCTTTTGGCGAGAATAGCATTTTACCTCGCTGAGATCTAGCCCAATGTAAAAGGTTTTCAAGCAATTCTAGTAAATCGTCAGAAGAATTATGAATTAACTCAAGCGATTGTTTTATTTCATTTGAATCAAACTCGTCATAATTAGTATACAAATGTTGTGTTAAACCATGTAGTGCATTAAAAGGATTACGAAGGTCATGTGCAATAATTGAAAAGAATTTATCTTTAGTTGCATTTAATATTTTAAGATTTTCTTCTGAATCTTTAAGTTTTTTATTCGATTGGTCAACTTGTATAATCTTTTCATTTAGTAATACATTCGTTTTACGTTTCGAAATATATTGAGAAAAAATAAGTACCCCGGAAGTAAGAGTCAGCAGAACAATAATCAAAAGAAGGTTTCTTACATTTTTCTGCTTTTTAAGTTCTAGATCTCTAATTCTATTTTTGGCTGTTAATTCATCAACCTCATTTTCAATTCGCGATATTTCATTATGGCTCTTTTCAAGCTCAAAATTCATTTGAATTTCAATCAGTCTTTGTGAATTTAATTTTGCAAGAATAGAGTCTTTAACTATTGTATAATTTAAATAATTCTCTAAAGCTTTATCCTTGGATCCCTTTTTGTTGAAGTATTGGAATAACTCAAAGTATGCATTTTTTATTAATTCCAAATTGTCAATATTTTGTCCAATGTGTAATGATTCATTAATATTATCAATTCCATTTGTTTCTGAACCTTGAATTAATTGAATTGCACCTACTTTTCGAAGACAAAGGCCTTTTAATAATTGATCATTTGTTTTATTGCAAATATCTAAGGCTCTAAAGTAATAATCTAAGGATTGATCTAGCTTATTTATTTTAAAATAATAATTGCCAATATCATTAAGAATATCACTTAGTCCTTTCATGTCACCAATTTCGACTCTAATTTCATGAGCTTTGTTTAAATTGCTTATTGAATTAACGTAATCGCTAAGTTCCATATATGTTTTACCAATACTCTTGTATGAGTTGGCAATAGTTACTTTATCTCCCACTTCTAATCTTAAGTTTAACGATTCGTTATAATGCTTTAATGCTTCATTATAATTTTTAAGCTTATGATAAGAGTTTCCTAAAACATGAAGAGAATATGCAATTTCCTGTTTATTACCAGTTTCCCGTTTAATATCTAATGCTCTTGAATATGATTCTAAAGCTTTAGAAGAATTATTTATATCGTCGTATATAATTCCAATATTATTTAAAATTGAAGCAATTTTATCTTGATTTTTTAATTCTTGCTGAATTTTTAATGCTTTCAAGTAATTTTCAAGTGCTAAATCATATTTATTTATTTTTTTATAAATGGTGCCGATTTGATTTATTGAATTAGCAATTAATGATAAGTTTCCAATATTGGAGTAGTTATTTAATGACTTGTTAAAGTAACTCAAGGCTTCTTCATTCTTATTTAGTCTTTTATAAACAAGAGCAATATTGTTTTGTGTCTGAGCAATACCAAATATATCACTTATATTTTCGCGAATTTTTAGGGATAATAAATAAAATTCTATTGCTTTATCAATATCGTTAGTTGCAAGATATATGCTCCCAATATTATTATAGGATTTAGCAATATCTTTTCTATGACCTTTAATCATTCTTATTTCGAGTGCTTTTTGATTAAAATCGATTGCCATTTTAAATTCTCCAAGATTTTTATACACCGTACCAATATTTGTTAGAATATTAGCTTCGCCAATGCTGTCGGTTATTTCTCTATAAATTTCTAATGATTTTTCAAAAAACAATAACGAACTATCGTATTGACTTTTGCTCCAATAAAGGCTTCCTATGTAATTAAGAGTATTAGCAATTTCGTTTTGATCTAAAGCCAAATTAGCAGCATTAAGCGCTTGTTGATGATACTTGAAAGCTTCATTGAGTTCGCCCTTTAACTTGTAAACAATACCGATATTATTATAAGCTTCTGATATTTTATTATCATGTTCGGCTAAATATAAGTTAAGAGGTTTTTGATAATAAAAAAGAGCATTATTGTAATTACCTAACATTTTTTCAGCATGACCCAACTTAGTGTAAATATATATCTTATTGTCTGAGGCTTTTTGTTCGTAAAAGTAATCTAGCGCTTTTTCATAAAACTCAATGGCCGGTTGATATCTATTCATTTCAAAATAAATATCTGCTATGTATATATTTGAAAAGGCCGTTTGAAGTTTATCTTTATACTTTTCTGACAATTCTAATGCTTTACCTGCATAATTTAAACTTCTATTTAAATCAACGGGAAAATAGGCCTTTGATAATTGACCTAAAATAGGAATTGCTTTGTCTTCTTTCGCTTTTTTTAATTCGATTTCAAGACTATCAATAATTGAGCGATTAGTACCGAAAGTGGGATTAATACTAATAAAAGAAACAATTATAAAAAATAAATAAAAATGCACAATTCTCATACACTAATGTGTTATTTTAATAGTGAATGAATAATATTAGCTTTATTATATTCAATTTGCAATTTATTTTTTTATTTTCCTGAAACAGGCAATGTAAATTGAAAATCACTTCCTTTTCCTAAAGTACTTTTTACAGAAATGTCACCATTACTTTGAGTAATTAATTCTTTACAAAGAATTAACCCTAGTCCTGTGCCTGATTCGTTTTCAGTACCTTTAGTCGAGTAGCTTTGATCAATTTTAAATAGTTTTTTGAGGTTTTCTTCGCTTATACCTTTGCCATTATCCTTTACTGAAATAGTAATAGAATTCTCGGAGGTAATGGAAGATAGCTCTATTTTCCCTCCATGATTGGTGAATTTTAATGCGTTACTAATTAGATTTCTTATAACGCTAGATATCATATGTTTATCTGCATATGCAATGTCTTCTTTTGAAATTAAACTCACAATTTTAATATTCTTTTTCTGAGCTATTAATTCAATGAGTTCTAAAACTTCATCAACAGACTCAAATAGATTTATTTTTTTTGGTAATAAATTCATGCTTCCCAATTGAGATTTTGACCATTCTAATAAATTTCCTAATAAATTAAAAAGATTTTGAGATGATTCATAAATAATTTGGGAATACTCATTGATCTCTTCTTTATTTAATTCTTCTGTTTGATTATATAAAGCTTCGGAAAAGCCTAGAAGAGATTGAAAAGGATTTTTCAAATCATGAGCAATAATTGAAAAAAACTTGTCTTTAGTAGCATTTAATTCTTTTAAATTATTCTCCGAAATTGTTAGTTTTTCATTTGTCTCTCTTAATTGATTATTTTTTGATTTTAATAAGTTATTTGTATTTTTCTTTAGTTGGAATTGACGGAAACTTAAAATAGCCAGGGCTAATATCAAAATCGAAAATGCAATCCAATAATTTTTTATGTTTCGTTGACGATTTAACTCAAGTAAATGAATCTCATTATCTTTTTTTAATAATTCATTTTCAGTTTCAAGATTTCCGGTTTCGAACTTTATCTTCATTTCGGTAACACGATTCGTACTTGTAGCTTTAAATATAGTATCATTCATTTCGGAATATAATTTATAATACTCTAGAGCTTTTTTATAATTGTTTTGTTCAGAATACAGCTGGTAATAAAGATCGTATGATTCAGTAAGCCATTCTTTAACTTTAATTTTTTTAGATAATTCAATGGATTGATTTAAATAATATTGAGCTTTTGAATATTGTTTTTGAATTACAAATAACTTAGCCAGATTGTTGTAATTGTTGGCTAAAGAATAATTGTCATTTAAGCCTTTAGATAAATCTGTAGATTCTTTTAAATTTGCGTAAGCTTTATCAAACTCTCCTAAATCTAGATATACTAATCCAATATTATTTAGTGCTGTAGCAAGACCTGAAGAATAATCTAGTTCTTTATTTAATTGCAGAGATTTAGTATAATACTCCAGAGCTTTTTCCTTATCTCCTTTTTCGTCATATACGGTTCCTATATTATTATAAGAATCTGCTTGTCCAAATTTTTGATCTTTTTTCAAATCAATTTCGAGAGCTTTTTGGTAATATTCAAGCGCACGATCATTTTCTTTAATCGATTGGTATACAATTCCTAAATTATTATAGATAACTGATAAGCCTGTTTGATTATCCGTTTTTTTATAAATTTCCAAAGCATCGAGGAAGTATTTTAAAGCTTCTTCGTAACTTGAAATCTCGTGATATATATTACCCAAATTATTGTAGATTTTAGCAATTTCATTTTCTTGATTAATTTTTTGTGCAATTTCTAGTGATAGTAAGAAATTCTTAATGGAGTTTTTATAATCACCAAGTTCTGCATAAGAAACTCCTATGGCACTGTAAAAAACAGAAATATCTTCTTTGTCGTTTCTGGTTTTACTTTCTTGAAGAGCTTTGTAGAAATATTCTAATGCCAACCCGTGTTGGTTTTCAGAACTGTAAACTACTGCGAAGTTATTATATATGTCAGAAATGCCTTTTGAATCACCTAATTCAATTCTTATATCTAAACATTTATTGTAATATTCTAGTGCTAATTTATTTTCCTTTTTTTGAGAGTAAACATTTCCTATTCTATTGTATGCATCTGATATACCTTTTTGGCTTTGAGCTATATGAGCTAAATTAAGAGCCTCATTTGCAAAATATAAACTGCTATCTATTGAAAATTTCCAATAGTTCTTTGATAAGTTGTTAAGAATATCGATTTTAGATTTATCGTTAGCAGTTTCAAGTTCTTTAAATAAACTATCAATAATTGTTCTGTCATTTTGTGAAAACGAAAATAAACTTAAGAATAGTAATATTGACGAAATGTATAATTTGAATAAATGCATCTAAAATTTATTATATTTAATTAGGGGTCAAATTATTAAATAATTGTCAATATAAAAAATAGCTAACAAGAAGATAATTATTTTTTATATTTCTCTTCCACTTTACTACGTACAAATCCTGATAATAGTTCTGTAATTAGTTCATCATTTTCATTAATTTCATTAATATTTTTTAATGTTTTTCCATTAAGAGTTGTAATAGAATAACCTCTTTTAAGAATATTTTTAGGATTTAATAAAGTTAATTTATTTTCTATATTATCAATAATAAGATTTTGCTTTTGAATGTATAATAGGTTGCTGTTTTTAAGCTTATTAGAAAAATATTGTATTTTTTGCAAGTTATCATAAATTATTTTTGTTGTATTCTTATCAACCATATTTGAAAGTTTTATAAAAAACAATTATTCCTGTTTTTTTAACTGACTAATTCCATTCTTTAGTTTTTCAATCAGAAAATCTAATTGGGAATTTGATTTTTCAATGTTATTTTTTATTGAAGGAACAATAATTGCAAGAAGTTGAGCTAATTTAGTTTTTTGATCTTGAATATTAGATGCAACTATATCTAAAATGCTTTCTTTTAGAAAATTAAGATTGTTTTCAAATTCGGATACTTTTTCAATTAAAAATTCTGCAACAGCAGTTGGTGTTTTTAGTTTTTTGTAAGCAACAATATCTACAATTGATTCATCTTTATCATGACCGATACCTGTTATAACTGGCAATGGAAACTGAGCAATGTTTGCAGCTAATAAGTAATTGTTAAAACAACTAAGATCCGATTGAGATCCACCTCCTCGTATAATTACAACGACATCAAAAAAACTTTCATACTCATATATTTTTTCTAAAGAGTTTATAATTGATTCCTCTGCTTGTAAACCTTGCATAACAGCGGGGAACAATTTAGTGTAAAATTTATATTCAAAACTATTATTAGTAAGTTGATTTATAAAGTCTTGATATCCTGCCGAAGAATCAGATGATATTATAGCTATTTTTTGTGGAACGGTAGGAAAACTAATTTCCTTGTTCATATGAAGTACACCTTCGTCTTCAAGTTTTTTTAATATTTCTGTTTTTTTCTGAGCTAAATCTCCTATGGTGTAATTAGGATCAATATCTGTTATATTGAGGCTTAATCCATAAAGTTCATGAAATTCGATGTTAACTTGAACTAGAATCTTTATACCAGGACTTAATTGATGGCCTGTAGTATTCTCGAAATACGGGCGAAGCATTCGATACGTGAACGCCCATATGGTTGCTCTCGCTTTTGAAATGATATTATCAGTTATTACATCTTTTTCGATTAATTCAATGTAACAATGACCATTTCTATTTACATTTAATTCACTTATTTCTGCAACCACCCACACCTCGTTGGGGAAGTTTAATTTAATTTTTTCCTGAATATCTTTATTTAATTCAAGTAAAGTAAACTTCTGAATCATATTAATTTATTTTACTGATTCTTTTTTGAGTTGTTCTGTCACCAATCTTAATTTTAAGCAAATAAATTCCTGAAGGTAAATCTTCCAAGTTGTTTATTTCGATGATCGATTGATCTATTATAGGTTTTTCTATTTTTATTATTTTCTCACCTATAATACTGTATAATTCAATGCTTACTGTTTCATTTGATTTTTGGAGTAGTTCAATATTAATATAAGAATGGAATGGGTTAGGATAGATTCTTATAAGTATTTTTTCAGCAAAAGAGATAATATTTGTATTTATCAAATTTGCTGCTTTACCAAAATCGGGAATACCATACCCAAGTTTATAATCTGGATTTGAATATTGATGAGCACTTTCTTCAATTTTTTGAATTATTTGCATATTATTTAGCTCAGGATAATACTGCCATAAACATGCAGCCATTCCAGCTATAATGGGCGCAGAAAATGATGTTCCATTTGCTACAGTTATCGACCCATCAATATCTTGTACAGCAGTTTGATAACCCATTGCAGCAACATTAGGTTTTATACGACCATCGGATGTTGGTCCAATTCCACTAAAAGTGGCGTATGTCGCAAATGCATCAACTGCTCCTATTGTTAATACGCTATCACCATCAGCAGGTGCAGATATATAATTCCATGGATCATCAGCTAAGTTACCAGCGCTATTTACAACTAGTATTCCTTTTGATGCAGCAAGATCAGCAGCCTTGGTGATAAAAGTTGTATTACCATCCATATCCGAATATGAATAGTTTTGCAATGAATCATCGAATTCTGAATAACCTAATGATGATGTTATGATGTCAGCCCCAACACTATCAGCAAATTCTGCTGCAGCAGCCCAGTTATCTTCTTCAATTGAATATTCAGTAGCAACCTCTTCACTACGTAATAACCAATAATTTGCCTTTGGTGCTGTTCCAATTAATTCCCCTGAAATATTACCTCCCATTGTTGATAATACTTTCATACCATGGCTTGAAGCATCAAATACTTCAATGTCTCCATCAACAAAATCTTTAGTCCCTAGAATCTGAGCAGAATCCCAAAGACTTTCAAATGCCGGTAATAAATCAACATTATAAAAGCCTGCATCAATAACAGCAATTGTAATGCCTTGCCCTTTGTAATCGTTCTGATGTAAAACATGGCCATTAAGCATGCTTATTTGGGTTGTAGCATATCCGTAATTTAATGGTTCGTCATTTTGAGATAAAATTGTTAAATCTTGTTTCTCAAATGATTTTTTATTTGAGTTAGTCTTAAGAACAGATGTCGTTTTTTGTTTAGATTTTATAAAGCCAATATTCGTAATAGTATCAATTAATGCCTGATTAGTAGTATGAACTACTACAGTATTTAACCATTTTGATTTATTAAGAATAGTTAAACCAAGTGTATTTAGACTGTCAAGATAAGCTTTAGAAATGGGTAAGTCGTTTATTTTAATTTCAATGTTTTGCTGAAGCCTTCTATTAATAGCTTGTGGCGTAAGAAATTCGTCTGGGTTATTAATGGAATATGTATTATTATTTTTATCGGTTAAATATAAACGATAACTATTCGTCGCAACCTGAGCAAAAGAAACGTTAGTTGTAATTAGTATAATTACTAATAATTTGATTTTTTTCATATTAATAATACAAGAAATTAAATTCTTCAGCATTCACTGAATTAATTAGTTTTCGGGAGGAATAGTATTGTATATATTTCCCGTAGGATCCTGAATTTTGCCTTTGTTTTTTTCAAGTAATTCTAACTGTTCCATTTCTAAACGCTCTAGCTCTTCATGATTGTCCGCAATTCCGTTTGTATAATTCAATTCACTTTCAATGTGTCCATTTTTCTTATAATAAATCCATTTACCTTCACGTTTGTTGTTTTTGTACTGACCTTGAATTAATATTTTTTCATCAGCATCATAAACATTATATTCTCCGTTTAAAATCCCGTTCGTATATAAAATGCGAATCATTACATTTTTAGAATCATAATAGCGAATTGTTAATCCATCGTTAACTCCATTTGTCCATTCCGATATTTCAGAGATATTTCCACTTGGATAAAATTTTCGTTCAGTACCAATTTTTTTATCATTACGATACATTACTTCGTTTATCTTAAATCCTTCACTTGAATAATAATTCCAAATACTGTCTTTTAATTTTTCTATATAAATGCCTTTGGAATGCAAAACATTACTAGGATAATAGAACTTGGAATACACTTTGTTGGAATTTTTTACATATGTCATTTCAGCTTTTAATACACCTTCTTGGGTATATCTTTTTAATATTCCAATTGGTTTGTCGTTAATAAAACTGCCTGCGTATTGCATGTTGCCATTTGGATAATGTTTCTCCCAATAACCTTGTTTTAAACCATCTTGATCAACATGATTAATTGTTTTTGTATTTTGAGCTACTACAACGGTGGTAATAGAAAAAAGAAGTAAAAAGAAAATTCGGATTAATTGTTTCATAGTATATGTATATGATTTTATACAAATGTAAAAAAGAATTGTAAATTTTTAAATTTATACGCTTATAATAAAAAAAGAGCTCTCAATTGAGAACTCTTTTTAATGATAGTAAGGTTATGTTATTTTACTTCTTCGAAGTCTACATCAGTTACCTCAGCATCATCTTTACCTCCAGAAGCCTGTTGTCCTGGGTCTTGAGGCCCTTCAGAACCTTCTGGTCCTCCAGCTTCTTGACCTGCTTTGTACATTTCTTCTGAAGCTTCTTTCCAAGCGTTATTTAAAGCTTCTGTTTTAGCCTCAATGTTTTCTAAATCTTCTTTCTTATGAACCTCTTTTAGTTCTTCTAAAGCTTTCTCAATTGTAGCTTTTTTATCAGCAGAAAGTTTATCACCAAACTCTTTTAGTTGTTTTTCTGTTGAGAAAATTAAGCTATCTGCTGCATTTACTTTGTCAACTTTCTCACGAACTAGTTTGTCAGCTTCTTCATTTACTTTAGCTTCATCGCGCATTTTCTTAATTTCTTCATCGGTTAAACCGGATGAGGATTCAATACGTATGCTTTGTTCTTTATTTGTTGCCTTATCTTTAGCAGTAACATGAATAATACCGTTAGCATCGATATCAAAAGTAACTTCAACTTGAGGTACTCCACGAGGTGCAGGTGGTAGTCCATCTAAATGGAATCGTCCAATGGTTTTATTATCTTTTGCCATTGGTCTTTCACCCTGTAAAGCGTGAATTTCAACAGAAGGTTGATTATCGGCCGCAGTTGTAAATGTTTCTGATTTTTTTGTTGGAATTGTTGTATTTGCTTCAATTAATTTTGTAAATACACTACCCATAGTTTCAATTCCTAAAGAAAGAGGAGTAACATCTAAAAGTAATACATCTTTAACATCACCTGTTAAAACACCACCTTGAATAGCAGCACCTACAGCCACAACTTCGTCAGGATTTACACCTTTTGAAGGTTTCTTGCCGAAGAACTTTTCAACAATTTCTTGAATTGCAGGCATACGTGTTGAACCTCCAACTAATATTACTTCGTCAATATCAGAAGGCTGCATATTAGCATCTTTTAACGCTTTTTTACAAGGTGCTAAGGTCGCTTGAATTAGTTTATCTGCTAATTGTTCAAATTTAGCTCGTGATAAAGTTTTAACTAAGTGTTTTGGAACACCGTCAACAGGCATTATATAAGGTAAGTTAATTTCCGTACTTGTTGAGCTCGACAATTCTATTTTAGCTTTTTCTCCAGCTTCTTTTAATCTCTGAAGAGCCATAGGATCTTTTCTAAGATCAATTCCTTCATCTTTTAAAAATTCTGCTGCCAACCAGTCAATTATTACTTCATCAAAATCATCACCACCTAAATGAGTATCACCATTTGTTGATTTTACTTCAAAAACACCTTCACCAAGTTCAAGAACAGAAATATCGAAAGTACCACCACCTAAGTCAAATACTGCAATTGTAATTTCTTTATTTTTTTTATCTAAACCATATGCTAAAGCAGCAGCTGTTGGCTCATTAATTATTCTTTTTACAACTAAACCGGCAATTTCACCAGCTTCTTTAGTTGCTTGACGTTGAGAATCGCCAAAATAAGCAGGTACAGTAATAACAGCCTCAGTTACTTCCTGACCAAGATAATCTTCAGCTGTTTTCTTCATTTTTTGAAGAATCATTGCAGAAATTTCTTGTGGAGAGTATTGTCTGTCGTCTATCTGAACTCTTGCAGTATTATTTTCACCTTTAACAACTTTAAAGGATACTCGATTTATTTCTTTACTCATCTTATCATATGCTTCTCCCATAAATCGTTTAATAGAAGAAATTGTTTTTGTTGAATTCGTAATGGCTTGACGTTTTGCAGGGTCACCAACTTTACGTTCTCCATTTTCTATAAAAGCAACAATTGAAGGAGTTGTTCTTTTACCTTCGCTATTAGGAATAACAACTGGTTCGCTGCCTTCCATTACTGAAACACATGAATTAGTTGTTCCTAAATCTATACCAATTATTTTACTCATTTTAATATTTATTTAATGTTATTATATGTTTTTTTGAATTATGATTTACAATTATGATTTTATCAATCATTATGCCATTCAAGAAAATTAAGTTTTTAATGTAAATCTGACATTTATTAAGTATAATGTAAGGAATGATTCGACATGTTTTGTGACAAAAAGACATAATGTCATGTTTTAGCTTTTATTCAAAATATGGTTTATAATAAAATTTTAAACAATTGAATTGTATTATTTGTAGCTTTGTAACGTTGAAATAAATAAATAGGATTATGTCAGTTCATCAAAAAATTAAGCGTGTAACAACTCATGTTTTGCATGAGATGAAACTTCGAAATGAAAAGATTGCTATGTTAACTGCCTATGATTATTCTATTGCTAGAATTATTGATCAAGCAGAAATAGATGTGATTCTTGTGGGAGATTCAGCATCTAATGTTATGGCTGGTAATGAATCCACCTTGCCTATTACCATGGATGAAATGATTTATCATGCTAAATCTGTAGTAAGAGGCGTACAAAGAGCATTGGTTGTTGTTGATTTACCTTTTGGCTCATATCAGGGAAACTCTAAAGAAGCCTTAACAAATGCTGTCCGAATGATGAAAGAAACCGGTGGGCATGCAGTTAAACTTGAAGGTGGACAAGAGATTATTGAATCTGTTCAAAGAATATTATCGGCGGGAATTCCAGTTATGGGACATTTGGGATTAACACCTCAATCTATTCATAAATTTGGAACTTATGTTGTAAGAGCAAGAGAAGACGAAGAGGCAAATAAACTAATTGAAGATGCGCACAAATTACAAGAAGCTGGTTGTTTTGCCATAGTATTAGAGAAAATCCCGGCAAAACTTGCCGAGAGAGTTGCTAAAGAATTAAGAATTCCAATTATTGGAATTGGAGCAGGAATTGGTGTTGATGGTCAAGTGTTAGTAATTCATGATATGCTTGGTATTACACAAGAATTCTCTCCGCGTTTTTTACGTAGATACCATAACTTATCTGAAGAAATAAAAGGTTCAGTAAAGTCGTATATTTCTGATGTAAAGACTAAGGATTTTCCGAACGAGAAGGAACAGTATTAAAATGATTGGATTTTTATATAAAAAAATAAGAAAATTGTAGATGGAGGTTCTATACGAAGATAATCATATTGTAGCTGTTAACAAGAAGAGTTCAGATTTAGTTCAAGGTGATAAAACGGGCGATGAACCTTTATCAGAAAAAGTAAAATCATATATTAAAGAAAAGTATGAAAAACCGGGTGCAGTTTTTTTAGGAGTTATTCATAGACTGGATCGGCCTGTTAGTGGGGCTTTGCTTTTTGCAAAAACAAGTAAAGCATTAACCAGAATGAACAATATGTTTTCTGAAAAAGAAGTGAAAAAAACATATTGGGCAATTGTTAAAGAAAGACCACATAAAGAATCAGATACACTAAATCATTACATTGTAAGGGATCAAAAAAAGAATAAATCTTTTGCATATGATAAAGAAGTAAAGAATTCAAAGCTGGCAAGTTTATCCTATAAGTTGGTTGCATTTTCAGATAATTATAGTTTGCTCGAAGTTGATTTACATACAGGTCGACATCATCAAATAAGATGTCAGTTAGCAAAAATAGGCTGTTCAATAAAAGGTGATTTGAAGTATGGTTTTCCAAGATCAAATCCTGATGGAGGAATAAGTTTACATTCAAGAAAAATTGAGTTTTTACATCCGGTGAAAAAAGAAAACGTTACAGTCATAGCAAAGCCACCAAAAGATTCTTTATGGGATTACTTTCTTACTGTTCTTTCATGATTTAAACTACTGTTTATTAGTAAATAATATTCAGTATTATTTTTAAGTAAATAATTGAAAAAAAATTATAATTTAGTGCAATCAAAAAATATTACAATTCTTATTATGGCCAATTTCTTAAAAAAACCATATCCTTTTAACGATGATTTAAAGTATAATAGTAAACTTATATTTTTTATAAGTGTTGGGGTTTTAGTTTTTTTGTACTTATTTCAACCTCTGGATGTAAGTACACTGGCTAATGAACAGAAAATATATGTAGCAATTGGTTTAGGTTTGGTAACATTTCTTTCGTTAAGCTTAAATTTATTAATACTCCCGAGTTTATTTCCGAAAATGTTTTTTAAGAATATTTGGAATATATGGAAAGAGATCATCTGGAATATTTGGATTTTATCTACAATCTCTGTCGGTTATTTTCTATATTATAAAGCTTTAGGGATATTCGATATTGATTTTAATACAATTGTTGGACTAATTTTAATTGGTGTTATCCCAATAACTGGGCTAATTACAGTTAATCAAAACAGAAAACTGCGATCATATCTTAATCTTGCGGAAGGAATTAATAAAAAACTTAAGGAGAATAAGTCTATTGAGGAAAAGTTAGTGCATTTTGAATCAGATTATGTAAAAGACAATTTGTCGATAAAAGTTAGTTTTTTAATGTTGATTCGATCTGCTAACAATTATATTGAAGTGTTTTGGAAAGAAGGAGAGAGAGTAAAAAGTCAGATGATTCGTACAAGTTTACTTAAAGCAGAATTGTTATTAAAAGAACATAAATTTATTTTTAAATGTCATCGGTCATACATGGTGAATATAAACTTTATTGATAAAATAGAAGGGAACATTCAAGGATATAAATTATTTTTTGAAAGTCTTGATTTTTCTATACCCGTATCAAAAAATTTCGCGTATAAATTAAAAGAACTTATTTAATTCACCTCCAAATCATATAGAATTCACACCTGAATAGAGATTTTTCATCCCTAAACAGCGTTTTTCAAACCTAACTTACTTCATTTAAACCTTTTTTTTTACAAAAACAGGCATTAATAGTAGTTTTGTAAAATCATTTAAATTGATTTTATATTATGAATTCATTAAATATAGGGAATTTAAAAGTTAATTTGCCCGTAATTCAAGGTGGAATGGGAGTGGCTATATCTTTATCAGGATTGGCTTCTGCAGTTGCAAATGCTGGTGGTATTGGAGTTATTTCTGCTGTAGCAATCGGAATGACCGAACCCGATTACATGAAAAATTATCGAGAAGCCAATAAAAGAGCATTACGTAAGGAGATAAGAAAAGCAAGAACATTAACTGATGGTGTTTTAGGTGTAAATTTAATGATAGCAGTAACAGATTATGAAGAGTTATTTACTGTTGCCCTTGAGGAAAAGATCGACGTAATAATTTTAGGAGCAGGTCTGCCTCTTAAACTGCCAAAATATGTAACAGATAAAGGAATTGAGAATATTCATACAAAATTCATTACCAAAGTATCATCAGCAAAAGCTGCTAAAGTAATTTTTTCGTATTGGGCCAAAAATTTTAATTATATTCCTGATGCTGTTGTGGTTGAAGGACCAATGGCGGGAGGACATCTAGGTTTTAAAAGAGAAGATTTAGATGGAGAGCTTGTTCCTTTAGGAGATTTAGTTGAAGAAACCGTAGCTGAATTAAAGCATTTTGAAAATGAGTTTGGGAAAGAAGTTCCTGTAATTGCAGGTGGAGGAATATATTCCGGTAGCGATATGTATGACATTATGCAAAAAGGTGCAAAAGGTGTGAAAATGGGAACTCGGTTTGTAACTACTAACGAATGTGATGCATCTGAAAAGTTTAAACAGACTTATGTAGATAGTAAAGAAGAAGATATAGTAATAATAAAAAGTCCGGTTGGGCTGCCTGGAAGAGCAATAAAAAATAGTTTTATAGATAAAGTTAACTCAGGAAATGCGGAACCTTTTAAATGTTATTGGAAGTGTTTGAAATCATGTGATTCGAAAAATGTTCCTTACTGTATTGCTCAGGCATTACACAATGCATCAAAAGGAGATATGGATAAAGGCTTCGCTTTTGCAGGATCAAAAGCATTTATGGCTACTAAAATACAACCAGTTTTTCAAGTAGTTTTAGAGTTGAAGTTAGAATTTTATAAGAAGAAATATCTGGAGTACTTAAGAAATTTCCTTGATCAAAGATTTATTCCTGAACGGATTAATATTCCGAGTGTTATACCATACATAAATATTAGAATGGCATAATTCGTTAAAGGTCATTTTTCTTGGTATATTTAATAGTCGTATTAAATATATGTTTATCTTTGTACAAATTTTTTAAAATAATATTATGAATAACGGAACAGTAAAATTTTTTAATGAATCAAAAGGTTATGGATTCATTAAAGACACAGAAACAGAAAAAGAGTACTTTGTACACGTATCTGGATTAATTGATGAAATTAACGAAAATGACGAAGTTACTTTCGAATTACAAGAAGGTAAAAAAGGATTAAATGCAGTAAATGTGAAATTAGCTTAGTCTAAAGATATTTAATGCTTATTTAAGAACGAAGTCTTGTTTAAGAACGAAGTCTTGCTAATATTAGTAAGACTTTTTTTTAATTTTGATCCCAATTAAACTTTAATTAGAATTACGTATCAAAGATGTTTAACATTAAGTAATATTTAATAATTAAAATAGATATAAAAATGAAAAAACTATTATTCATCATTATGGCGTTAGGCATAACAATTACTTCATGTAATAAAAAAGAGGGAACAAAAAATAATCCTTTGTTATCGGAATATAACACTCCTTTTAACGTTCCCCCGTTTGAAGACATTAAACTTGAACATTTTAAACCTGCTTTTGAAGAAGCTATGAAGCAACATAAAGCAGAAATTGAGGTTATTTTAACAAATGCAGAGGAGCCAACTTTTGAAAACACTGTTGAAGCTTCTTTTTATGCAGGTGAGTTGCTTGGTAAAGTAGGCACTGTATTCGGAACTTTTAATAGTGTAAATATTAGTCCTGAGATCCAAACTTTAGCTCAAGAAATGTATCCAAAGCTTTCCGCTCATAGTGATGAAATTAATCTTGATCCAAGATATTGGGAACGAATTAAGACAGTTTATACTAACAAAGAAAAGTTTAGTTTAAACGAAGAACAGTCTTTTTTATTCGAAAATGTTTATAAAGGATTTATTAGAAGTGGAGCGGATTTATCCGAAGATAAAAAAGAAATATTAAAAGAGATAAATCAAGAATTGTCTTCATTAACCTTAAAGTTTAGTCAGAACGTTTTGGCTGAGGTTAATGATTTTAAGTTAATTGTTGAAAGTGAAACTGATTTAACAGGCCTCCCAAAATCATCAATTCAAGCTGCTGCCGAAGCTGCTTCAAATGATAGTATTGAAGGTTGGGTTTTTACAATAAATAAGCCAAGTATGATTCCTTTTTTACAATATGCTGATAATCGTGAATTACGAAAAGAGATTTATAATGCATATGTAAATCAAGGAAATCATGACGATGAAAAAGATAATAAGGAAATTCTTTCTAAAATAATAAATCTAAGAGTTAAAAAAGCACAATTATTAGGTTATGAATCACATGCCGCACTTCGAACTGAAAATAGAATGGCTCAGAATCCTGAACGAGTATTTGATTTATTAAATAAATTATGGGAAGGTATTTTACCAAAAGTAAAAGAAGAAAGAGCTGCATTGCAAGCTATGATAACTAAAGAAGGTGGTAAATTTATGTTAGAGCCACATGATTGGTTTTATTATACTGAAAAACTTCGTAAGGAAAAATATGACCTTAATGAAAGGGAAGTAAGACCATACTTTGAGTTAGAAAATGTTCGCAATGGAATTTTTGCTGTTGCTAAAAAATTATATGGAATTTCATTCACTGCTATTGATGGCATTCCTGTACCACATCAGGAAACAACTGTTTACGAGGTAAAAGAAGCTGACGGTTCACATATTGGAGTATTCTTTATGGATATGCATCCAAGAGCTAGCAAACGTGGTGGTGCATGGTGTGGTAGTTATCAAGATCATCATTTTACAAAGGATGGTAAAGAAATAACCCCTTTAGTAAATAATGTATGTAATTTTACTCGCCCAAGCGGTGATATACCTGCTTTATTAAGTGTTGATGAAGTAGAAACTATGTTCCATGAGTTTGGTCATGGTTTAAATTTTTTATTTTTACAATCTTCTTATCAGGCAGGAAATATTGCAACGGATTTTGTAGAGTTGCCATCTCAAATTATGGAACATTGGGCTTTTGAACCAGAAGTTCTTAAATTGTATGCAATGCATTACGAAACAGGAGAAGTAATTCCAGATGAATTAATTGAAAAATTAAAATCAAGTGCTAACTTTAACCAAGGTTTTGAGAAAACAGAACTTCTTGCGGCTTCAATACTTGATATGAAATTCCATATGCTAACTGAAGAAGATAAAAATTTAGATGTAATGGATTTTGAAAAGGAATATATGAACGAAATTGGTTTAATTCCTGAAATTTATTCAAGATACAGACCAACATATTTCCGCCACATAATGGGTGGATATGATGCGGGATATTATTCATATACTTGGGCAAATGTTTTAGATTATGATGCATTTGGAGCTTTCAAGGAAACGGATATATTTGATCAAGCAACAGCAAAATCATTTAGAGATAACGTTCTTGCAATGAATAGTATTAAAGATGCAATGGAGATATATGTTGCATTTAGAGGTCGTGAGCCAAAGATTGATGCTTTATTAAAAAGTTTAGGAATTGAAAATTAATTCATTCCAAAAAAACAGAAGAGCCGTTCCAATAGTGAGCGGTTTTTTTTGCATATTATCAAATTGTATATATTTGTTAATATATTATAAAACTAATTAAATGTTTAGTTGAAAAATTTAGGATTGTATAAATTCGTCTTGATAATAACCAATTAAATAATTAATTATGAAAAAGAACTTAGTAGTTATATTCCTTTATGCATTGTTGATCCTTATTTTTAAAAGTGCAAATGCTCAATCTGAAAATAATCCATTAAGTAACAAAATTGTAATTGTAGTGCATATGCAGGAACAATCAACAAAGGATGAATTATTAAAAGAAACTACCACAGTTGCTATTAAAAAAATCAATCAAGTAATTGAAGAGGCCGTGCCTGAAAATATTGTTTATGCAAAAATTGCACATAAAATATTAAACCTTACTTTGAAAAAGATTTACGTTGAGAAAATTAACACAGATTTGGATAGTCGGTTAAAAATTGTGAATAAAAATATTTTTACAGATTATAATGGGGATATTTTTAGTTCCGATGAGCTTAAAGAATTCTTAAAAGGAAAAAACATCAATGAAATTGTTATTGTCGGACGAGCTGTTGAAGAATGTATTAAAACATCTACACTAAAAGGATTAAAATTAGGATATGAGATGTATTTAGTACCTGATGCAATTATTGGGCAATCAGAAGAAAGCAAGAGTAAAGCAATTCATAAATTAGAAAATAAAGGGGCAAAGATTCTTAACATTTAATAAGCTTAAAATAATCTTTATTTTCATGTTGTGAAATATTATAATTTTAAAAATATCAATAATCTATTTTGGTATCTTTGAAACCGAAAATTAAATTAAAATAATTATGGCAAACTTAGAATGGAGTCAATTACCTTTTGGTTATTTAAAAACTGATTATAATGTAAGATGTTATTATAGAGATGGTAAGTGGGGAGAATTAGAAATTTCTTCATCAGAAAATTTAAATTTACATATTTCGGCAACTGCACTGCATTATGGGCAACAAGCATTCGAAGGAATGAAAGCTTACCGAGGTAAAGATGGCAAAATAAGGGTGTTTCGCTGGGAAGAGAATTATAAGAGAATGGAGCGTTCAGCCAATGGCATTTTAATGCAAGCCATCACAAAAGATATTTTTAAAGAAGCTATTATAAAAGCTGTTTTATTAAATGAGCGTTTTGTCCCTCCTTATGGAACGGGCGCAACATTATATTTACGCCCTTTATTAATTGGTTCTGGACCACAAATTGGTGTAAAACCAGCTGAAGAGTATTTATTCTTGGTATTTGTTTCTCCGGTCGGACCATATTTTAAAGAAGGATTTACTCCTGTTAAAATAGCTGTAGTGAGAGATTCTGATCGTGCGGCACCTCTTGGGACTGGGAGCATCAAAGTTGGAGGAAATTATGCTTCAAGTTTAAAAGGTGTAAAAAAGGCTCACGATGAGGGTTACGGTGCACCTATGTATTTAGATTCAGTACATAAAAAGTATATTGATGAAATAGGAGCTGCAAATTTCTTTGGTATAAAAGATAATACATATATCACGCCTAAATCACCTTCAATTTTGCCTTCTATCACAAATATGAGTATTATGCAATTGGCTGAAGATATGGGTATGAAGGTTGAAAGAAGACCTATTGATATTGAAGAGTTAGATTCATTTGAGGAAATAGGTGCTTGTGGTACTGCTGCTATTATTTCTCCTATTGGCGAAATTTATGATATCGATAAAGACAAGAAATATCTTTTTTGTAAAGATGGGAAAGCAGGACCTCTATCAACAAAAATTTATGAAAAATTAGTTGCAATCCAACATGGTGATGAAGCTGATCCGCATAACTGGGTAGAAATTATTAAGTAGAATAATAAAATATAAAAGAGGGCTTTCGTTTTGAAAGCCCTCTTTTATTTTGTGATAACGTAATATTAATAGTTATTCTTCTTTTTTATGATTTCCACCTTCGCTTATCTTCTTCAATAAATAAGTTTTAAATTCGTAGTCGGCGAGATATATCTTCATTACCTTGTCAATGGGTAATATTTCTTTGAACTTAACATGATATTCATCGAGTAATTCTGCTAATGCCATTTCAAAACCAATATATTGATCAGCGTATCTTATCATTTCATCATTGCTCATATTTTCAATATTTTCAGAAAAATATGTCATGTTTTCTTTTCGTGTTGAAATGATTTTATTTTTCTTGGCCCAATAATTATTGTATACAGGCCAGAAAATTTGCGCTTCTTCAGGTGTAAGTCCAATTTTATTAGTAAAAAAGGCAATTTTTTGAGATTTTATTTTTTGTTCTTTATCTAATTTTGATTCAGAATCCTGACCACGAACGGAAAAAACAAATCCTACTAATAAAACAATAATAGTTATAAACTTTAATGTTTTCATAATATGAATTAATATAATGCTTCAATCAATGTTTGGTAATCTATATCTTCATCAATAAGGTAGTGTATGTAGAATTCAGAATCTTCCGTTGAGTGATCATTTACTTTTTTCTTATCATCTAACAAAACATCTATAAAATGTTGTTCTGTAAATTCAGAAGCATCAACTTCAATAGTTCTTGTATATAGATCATTGTCTATTGTAGAATTAGAACTATTCGTTTGAATAAAATTAACTGTTGTTATGGCAATTAATGCAAAAGCAACAATCATTAAACCTAAAGCAACTTGAGGCTTAACAAACCTAAATAGCTTTATTATCCATATATATTCTCTGTTTTCGTATATGATTTTTTCTTGCAATTCTGTTGGAAAGCTTTCAAAATACCCTTTTGGAACAGAAAATGGATTTGTATTTCCTTTTAATTTTCCCAATTTCTTGTTAAAATCATTCATTTTTAATTTCCCCTAAATTTGTTTCCCCTGTCTTTTTGACTTTCAAAGATTTTAATAGTTTAATCTTCGGTAAAATATTTCTCAATTTTCTTCACTGCATGATGATATGAAGCCTTTAATGCTCCGACAGATGTTTCAAGGATTTTGGACATATCATCATATTTCATTTCATCAAAATACTTCATATTAAAAACTATCCTTTGTTTTTCTGGTAAATCTAATACGGCCTTTTGTAGTTTACATTGTATTTCATTCCCGTTAAAATACACATCACTTACAAGTGTTTCTTTCAAGTTATTTTCGTAATCTACAATTGGCAATAAGTATTTTGTCTTTTGTTGTTTTAAAAAAGTAAGTGATTCATTAGTTGCTATTCTGTATAACCAAGTATATAGTTTCGAATCTTCTCTAAATCCATCAAGGCCTTTCCAGACCTTAATAAATGTATTTTGTAATATATCATTTGAATCCTCATGTTTAATTACAATCTTACGAATATGCCAATACAATTTTTCCTGATATTTTCTAACAATCAGATTAAATGCATAATTTCTCTTTTCGACGTCTTTAAAAAGAGCTAGTAACTCTTTATCATTGTATTCAGACATAATGTAGAAAGGAAAATAAGATTAACTAAAATAAGTAATTGCAAAACAATTTTATTTTCTTTTAAGCACAGCTTCAACAGCCGACACAATATTTTCAGTGTCGACATCATATTTTGTAAGTAACTCTTCTGGAGTTCCACTTTCACCAAACGTATCGTTAACGGCAACCATTTCTATTGGAGCAGGTAATTTTCTGCTTAATAGTTGAGCAATGGAATCACCTAAACCGCCATTCATCATATGTTCTTCGGCCGTAACAACTGCTTTTGTTTTTGAAACAGATTGTAAAATTGTTTTCTCATCAAGAGGTTTAATGGTATGAATATTAATTATCTCACAAGAAATATTTTTTTGTTCTAAAATTTCAGCAGCTTCAATTGCCTTCCAAACTAAATGACCTGTAGCAAAAATAGTTACATCAGTACCTTCATCTAATAACAATGCTTTTCCTATTTCAAATTTTTGATTTTCAGGAGTAAAATTAGGTACTTTTGGCCTTCCAAATCGAAGATAAACAGGTCCTTCATATTCGGAAATTGCAATCGTAGCAGCTTTTGTTTGGTTATAATCACAAGGATTAATAACAACCATTCCTGGAAGCATTTTCATTAATCCAATGTCTTCTAAAATTTGGTGAGTAGCTCCATCTTCACCTAGTGTTAAGCCTGCGTGTGAAGCACAAATTTTAACATTTTTATTGGAATACGCTACTGATTGTCTGATTTGATCATAAACTCGACCTGTTGCAAAATTTGCAAATGTACCTGCAAAAGGAATTTTACCCCCAATTGTTAATCCTGCCGCTGTTCCAATCATGTTTGCTTCTGCTATACCACATTGTATAAATCTTTCAGGAAACTCATCTGCAAACTGATTCATTTTTAAAGATCCAGTAAGATCTGCACACAATGCTACTACATTTTTATTTTTCTTTCCAGCTTCAAATAATCCGGCTCCAAAACCAGATCGAGTATCTTTCCTGTCTTTATAGTTGAATGTTTTCATATTATATTTAATAAAGTATTATTTTTTTTGATGATCCTGATTTTATGGTAAATTTTTTATTTATAGTATAAATTGACTGCTTAATATTCTTAGGTCTGTATACTACTCTATAATTTCCTGGTTGCATTATAATATTTTGATGTAATTTTCTTTCATCAAGGTTATAAATCCATTTCAATGTGTCTGCTGTTTCAACATAAATACTTCCAAATCCACTCGATGCAATTGAGAAGTTTGCTATTCCAGGGCGGGGAATGGCAATATTTGTTGTGGTACTTTGATCTATTTTAACATTATTCACATAAACTCGTGGAATTGAAAGTATTTCCAAATCATATTCTCCAACCAGATATTTAACTTTTGTATTATTATTTTGAATATTAAGAGTTTGATGATTAGCGCTTTGGCGAATAATGATATCTAAATCTTTATACTGATTGCTTCCAGGGCATGTTATATGTAAAGAACCTTGAGGCGTATGTAATCCTATCATGTTATGTTTTCCCTCTGTTAGAATTATTTCTTCTTTTTTTACAGCAGGTAAAGTATGAACAACTACATCATACTCTATTAATGGATCAATAATAAGAGTGTCTGGATTACCCATATAATTTATTGTATGCACAAAATTGTATTTAACTCTCCCTGAAATATGATCAAAAAAGGTCATGTTCACATTCGTTTCTGAAGGCGTACCATGAATGTCGAGTAAATTTACCTGTGCAGTTGTTGAATTTAAGGCTCTGGAGATTACAACCCCTAATACTTCTTGAAATTTTTCTTCGTTTGGGGTGTTATAGAAATGACCAACACATTCAAATGTTTTTTCAAAATTTGGATCAATACCTATTCCAATAACAAATGGTTTTAATATAATACCTTTTTTCTGTAAGTTAAGTGATGCTTGGCAAGGATCTCCATCACAAGCTTCAATTCCATCTGTAATTAATATAATAATATTACGGCAATTATCGCAAGGGGGAAAATCATTTGCAGCTAACTCTAAAGAATTAGCGATTGGTGTTGTTCCTTTTGGTATAAGATAGCGAAGTTTTTGTCGTATTTGACCTTCGTTTCCCGGACTAAAGGGAACTTCTAGTTTTGTATCACTGCAATCTTGTGGTGGAACAGGGCTTTGATGACCATATACTCTAAGTGCTAATTGAATATTGTCCATCTGTTCTAAACTATCAATAATTTGGATTAAATAGTTTCGTGCAATATTAATTTTCTTGCCACTTTCCCAGGTTCCATACATACTTTGTGATGCATCGAATACAAATAAAATCCGCGAAGTAGGAGGTGTGGGATTTATTTTCTGTGCCTGTGAATAAGTTGTACAGAATGAAAGAATAAAAAATAATATATATTTAAATGTAATTTTCAATTTCTGATTTGGATTAATTATATAATCAACTTTTATTATTTTCATTCTTCTCTTAATTTTCGTCTTTCATAATCCTCTTTTTTAATGTGTCCAAGAATCATTAATTCAGCACTTGCGTAATTTGTCGCTAATGGAATATTATAAGTGTTGCATGCTTCCAGTAAAGATTGGATGTCTTCGTGATGACCTTGTTTAATTAGTGGATCACGTAAAAATATTACTATATCAATTTCTTTACTTTTAATTCTTTCGGTAATTTCTAAATAACCTCCTGATTCCCCTGGGCTTAAGTGCTCAACTTTAATGCCTTGTGATTCGACAAACTCTGCGGTTCTTCCGGTTGCTATTAATTTTACTCCATAAATCCAATCTCTACGGTCATTTAAAAATTGAACCATTTCAGATTTTTTAACATCATGTGCAATTACAACAATATTCTTCATAATTTTAAATATTTTTATTGTTCAAACAAATAAAATTTAATAATCTCCTAAGGTTTCTTCTAATTGATTTAGTGCTGTTTGAAGTTGTTCATCATTTGGAGCAACACCATGCCATTTATGCGATCCCATCATGAAATCAACACCCATACCCATTTCAGTTTTCATTAAAATCACAATAGGTTTATCGTTTCCCGTAAGTGTTTTTGCATGATTTAGAGTCTTCACAACATCAGCCATATTGTTCCCGTCCATTTCTAGAACCTTCCATCCAAAACTTTCCCATTTTGCTGTAAGGTTTCCAAGAGTCATTATGTCATCCACAGGACCATCAATTTGCTGACCATTAAAATCAACTGTAGCAATTAAATTGTCAATTTTATGATGAGCTGCAAATAAAGCTGCTTCCCAAATCTGACCTTCTTGTAATTCGCCATCGCCATGAAGGGTATACACAATGTGAGGATCATTATTTAGTTTTTTGGTAATGGCTGTTCCACAAGCAACAGATAAGCCTTGTCCTAAAGAACCTGAAGCAACACGTATTCCAGGTAAGTTTTCTTTTGTAGCCGGATGACCCTGTAATCTTGAATTTAGGGTTCTGAATGTTGACAATTCTTTAGTCTCAAAAGCACCTGAACGAGCTAAAACACTATACCATAAGGCTGAAAGGTGTCCGTTCGAAAGAAAGAAGACATCTTGATCTTTTGCATCCATATCAAAATTCTTTGGATCGTAATCCATAATTTCAAAATAAAGTGATGTAAGAAAATCAGCACATCCCAATGATCCTCCGGGGTGACCAGAATTTTGAGCATGTACCATTCTTACTATATCTCGGCGTACTTGCGATGCTATTTGTTTTAAGTTTTGAGTATCAGACATATTCTATTTATATATGATTTATTTTATGTTAGAAAAATTAATTAAACAAGGCAGTAAAAGTACAGTTTTTCCTAATAAAAATTGAGATATGTTTTTAATTTATTATAAACATGTTAGTGTATATTATTCAGCTGCTTGTTTTTTATTAAAAAGCTCTTTTTAAAATGCTTAAAAAGTGTAATTTTGAACCTTCAAATTGATTCAAAAATACATATATTATGAGTTTACAGTGTGGAATAATCGGGATAACAAATGTTGGTAAATCAACTCTATTTAATTGTATGTCAAACACAAAAGTTGAAACTACGAATTTTGCGTTTAGTTCAAATAAATCGAATTTAGGGATAATTAATGTTCCTGATCAGAGATTGTTGGAACTTGAAAAGATACAAGCGACCGACAAACTTATTCCGGCAACAGTCGAAATTGTTGATATTCCTGGTTTAACAAAAGGTGCAAATCAAGGTGAGGGTGTTGGGAATAAATTTTTAGGTGATATAAGAAATACCGATGCATTAATTAATGTAATAAGATGTTTTGATGATGAAAATCTTCCGCATGTTGATGGATCAGTTGATCCGGTTCGGGATATTGAAACAATTGATTTTGAACTGCAAGTACAGGATTTGGAATCAGTAGAAAAGAAAATTCAACGTTTAGGAAAGCTTGTAAAAATTGGTGATAAAGATGCTAAACATGGTATTGAAGTTTTAAATGGTGTAAAAGGGCATTTAGAATCTATGCAAAATGCACGTGATTACAAGATGTCGGAAGCTGATAAAAAATACCTTGACGATATATTTCTTTTTACTGAAAAACCGGTAATATACGTTTGTAATGTTGATGAAGCTTCGGCAATATCAGGTAATGCATATGTT
>JAQIBH010000196.1 GCA_027859205.1 Bacteroidales bacterium
GAAGGTAAAAACTACACTGTAGATGATGGAGATATATTAAATATTAGGTTTAATGTCTAAAAAACATGAGTTCGAAAAAGTAAATAAATGTAAGCAGATTAATTAAAGAAGCTCCGTATTTGATGTAAATAGTAGAAAGATTAGAGTATCAAGTATAAAGAGCAAAAAAAGAATGCTCACAATATATTCTTGATACTAAATACTCAATACTTTGTACTTGTTTTTATAGGTAGATAAATCAAAATAGATAGTATGCTTTTTATATCAAACTAAATACGGACTAACAAAGATTTATTATGAATACCCTTTTAGCAATTTTTATCGGAGGTGGAATCGGAAGTGTTACGCGTTTTGGGATTTCGAAGTTAATTACATCGGGGTTTCGAGAAATAAATCCCTTAGGTACATTAACAGCTAATATTATTAGTGCAATAATACTAGGAGTTCTTTTATATTTATCAACAGACAAGTTTATAATGTCTTCAAATATTAAAGCTTTTTTAATTATAGGGTTTTGTGGTGGATTTAGTACGTTCTCTACATTTAGTTATGAGACTTTCGAGTTGTTAAGATCCGGTAATTATTTCTTTGCAATTTCAAATATATTTGTAAGTGTTTTTCTGGGTATTGGAGTTTTGTTTATTTTAGCAAGAAGTTTATAAAGAACTCCAGAAAATGAAGAAAAAAATAAATCTTACAAAATCCATATTAATATTTACTTTTATTTTATTCAAGTTTGGGATATTACAAGCTCAAGATCAATTTAACAAACCTCCTAAATTAGTTGTTGGCATTGTAATTGAAGAAATGCGTTACGAAATGCTTCTTCGATATTGGGATTCTTTTGGCGACAATGGATTTAAAAGAATTATAAACCAAGGTGCATTTTGTACTCAAACGCATCATAATTATTTAATTACTCAAAACGGAGTAGGGCAAGCAAGTATAGTTACAGGAACTTATCCGTATCATCATGGAATAATTGCGGATAGTTGGAGTAATCGACTGACAGGTGAAATTGTTGATTGTGCCAATGAATCAATGACAAAAACAATGATTGGTGAAATTTCAAAGAGAGATTATTCTCCTAAGAATATTATGAGTTCTACTCTTGGCGATGAATTGAAATTGGCAACCAACGATAGTTCCAAAGTAATTTCTGTTTCATTAAATCCTGTTTCTGCTGTAATATCAGGAGGTAGAATTGCTGATTATGCATTTTGGTTTAATAATAGTGATGGAGGATGGATTACTGGAAACTACTATAGCGACCATTTGCCAATATGGGTTGAGGAGTTTAACGGGAAAGGGTTCCAAACTATTTATATGAAAAAGAATTGGGCAAGTATGTATTCTTTAGATAATAATTATAAATACAGTTTACCCGATGATACTGATTTTGAAATAGGTTTTAGAAATTATCGATATACTTTCCCATATGATTTAGCTTATTTGAAAAATAGATCGGGTAATTTTAAATATTTAAAATATACTCCATTTGGGAATACTTACACAAAAGATTTTGCAGTTTCAGCGATTGTTAATGAGGAATTGGGGAAAGATGATTTCACTGATTTTCTTGCGATAAGTTTTTCTGCCACGAATTTCAGTGGCGAATTATTCGGACCTCGATCAGTTGAAATGGAAGATTTGTTTTTGCGCTTAGATCAAGATTTAGAACATTTGATAAATTTTCTTGATGATGAAATAGGATTGGAAAATATATTAATTTATTTAACATCCGACAGAGGAGTTTCAGATGTGCCGGAATACTTAATTTCAAAAAAACAAAATGCCGGAGTGTTTGACGGGAATAAAGCAATTAACTTACTAAATAGTTATTTAAGCATTCTTTACCAAGAAGGTATTTGGGTAAAATATTATTATTCGAGACAGCTTTATTTAAATCAACAGTTAATTGATGAAACCGGTGTTGATTTACGTGAAATACAAAATAAAGTAGCCGATTTTATGGTGCAGTTTACAGGTGTGGCAAATGCTCTTCCTGCAACCACTATAAATTCCACAAATTTTGAGTCAGGAATAAATCAGAAAATTCAAAATTCATTTCATCAAAAAAGATCGGGTGATGTTTTAATTAATCTTGAACCAGGCTGGATTGAGAAAAATGGTTATGTAACTAAATCTGGCTCGGGATATAAGTATGATACACATGTTCCATTAATTTGGTATGGTTGGAAAGTTAAAGCTACTCGAATTGATGAACCAATTGACATTGTTGATATTGCTCCAACTATTTCTTGGATACTAAAAATTACTTCGCCAAATGCCTCAGTTGGGAATCCTATATTTCAAATCGTAGAATAAAGGAATTCACATTATTTGTAATATAGTAGTTTGTATATTAGGTTAGTATGACGAATAATATTTGCTGATAAAATTCCGGATACTTGCCTTTTTGGCATAAAAAATCATCAAGTATAACTCGATTATTTTTATAATTAATACTTTAGGTCCTTATTCTTATGAACATATAAACAACCTGCTGTCACGACTAAGTGTAAGAGATTTGTCGTTAACCAGACAAGGTGCTTCAATGTTTTCATTGTTGGACTTAATAGCTTTCCCCGTAATAAGAATTGCTAATTTATTTTCCAATTCAATATTTTTCACCTTTTTAGCCAATACTAATTCACCCTTTGAAAGGAATCGTTGTAATTCCGCATGATGCATTTTATTGTATGGTTCTATTTCCGTGATAATATTTTCTGCTAAACGAGGAGCAGCAATTTGCCATAATTTATCTTCTAAAGTTTGATTATCTTGAATAATTTGCTGCATACTTACTGAAGTAAGTCGTAAAACTGTTACAGGTGATTCAGCTGTAATGGTAGCTGTTCTGGGAACATTTGTAAGTACAGCAATTTCGCCAATTACACTTCCTTTACCTAAAATGTCAATGAGCTTTTTATTAATGGTTACTTTAACAGACCCACGAGCCACTACATATAATCCATCTACTTGTCCGTGTTCTTTTATTATTTTTTCACCAACGGCATAGTTTCTATGCTGAAATAAACTTACAAC
Organism: Bacteroidales bacterium; assembly: GCA_027859205.1. GTDB lineage: Bacteria > Bacteroidota > Bacteroidia > Bacteroidales > UBA12077 > UBA12077. The sequence continues at coordinate 3,049 of JAQIBH010000196.1, forward strand.
TTTATTAAAAGTTAATTTATCAAGTTCATTTAACCACGAAATTTCTTGTAATAATTTTGCCTTTTCTGGAGGGATTACTTCTGGTGGAGAATCAATAAGTTTCTTCATTCTAATTTCAATACTATCAATCATCTTGTGTGCTTCATCAGAACCAATTTGTCCTTTCTTCTGCAATCTTTCAACAAATTTTAATTCGGAATTTAAATTTGAACGAATAGCCTGACGAGTTGCAATAGAATCATATATTTCAGGATATGTATTTTTTAAGTTCCTTAAGAAAGTTAAACCGTGGATTCTATTTTCATTAATTTCACTTTCAATGGTTGCAATATCTTGATCTATTGTTAATTCTTTTGTATCGGAGCTTATAGCCATGCTCTCAGCCAATTTTAATGTAATGTACTGGGCTTCAACAAAACCTCTGGCAGCATCGTAACTATTAGATAATCTATCAAAGAAAAATCGTTGAGAAATTTTACTTAAAATTGGTATCGATTGCAACTTGTTAAGGAATTTTGGTGTATTCCATAGTTGCTCTAAATCTTTCCTTTCTGAAAGAGGAATTTTTCCATCTGAATCAATAATTTCATTAATTGCATCGGTTAGATTTCGGACGGCAATAGGACCAAGCAAACCTTCCTTAAATTGATTCCAGTAACTACTTTTTTCTTTTTCTAAAACACGTCTTCTGGTTTCATATAGATTTGAGTATTTACCTTCGTCAAGTTTAATTTCAATATTTTCGGCTTCTTCGGGTAAGTATTTTTTAACACTCTCCCAATTAGCTCTGCTGAGGAATCTATCAGATTTTAATTTATCCATAGAATTTTCAGAAGCGTTTCTGAGATAATTTTGCGCATTTAAAATCATTTTTTGTTTGGCAGGAGGTATGTCAGTTAATCCTAACCAACTTAGAAGTAACTTTATTGTTGTAGCATTAACAACTAAAGTAAGGGTCACAATTCCTGCAGTATAAAATAAGAATTGATCCCGTATTGTTGCATCAATTTTTGATTCACCGGCAACAATTAACGCCAGTGCTAATCCTATAGCTCCTCGTAAAGCGCCCCACCATAGAACATATGCATTTTTCTTTGATAATCCATATCCTGCTTTTTTCATTAACGGAAAGAATAAAGCAATTACAATTGCTCTTACTATGTGTATCCCGATATAAAGTATTAATAAAATTAAAAAATCATTGGCTGTAAACACTATGTTATTTGCGATTACTACACCAACAATTAAGAAGATTAGTGTATTGGCAATGAATGCAAATAATTCCCAAAATTCGTGTAAGAAATGTTCTACCTCAGGACTTATCCTAGTTTTACCAACACTTGCCATAAATAAACCAAAAGAAACTAAACCAAGAACACCGGATACATGTAAGAAATGCTCAGCTACAAAGAAAGTCAAATATGCAGCTGCAACAATTACTGTAATTTCAACCAAAGCATCATTAAATACTTTTTTAACCCACGCTATTACAATATAACCAACAAGAATCCCTATCAAAATACCACCTACTGCTACTCTGAAAAATTCTAAAATAGGGGAAGTATCAGACCCTGCACCTGTAATTCCTGCAAGTAGAACCATGAATATAACAATTGCTGTACCATCATTTAACATCGATTCTCCTTCAATAAGTGTTCCGAGTTTTTTGCTTGCCCCAACATCTTTAAGAATTGAGACAACTGCAACAGGGTCAGTAGCACTTATAACCGCACCAAAAAGCAGCGCCATTGTCCAAGTCCAATTGTTTAGTCCGATTCCCGCCATTTTTATTCCAATTATTATTACAGCAGTAAGAACTAAAGCAACTATGATTCCAGGAACAGCTAGAATAAAAGCATTTGTTGATGTTTTTTTAAATGTATGAACATCCATAGCAAATGCTGCTTCAAAAATTAAAGTAGGTAAAAAGATGTATAATATAAGATGTGGATCAATTTGTCCAGCCCAACTTACGGCATCACTAATAAAAGAAGCATCTAAATTCAACCCAATTATATGCCATTCGCCAAAATATCCAAGTCGAGATAATACTCCCAAAATTAAACCAATAATTAATAAAGAAACTGTAAAAGGTAGAGGACTTTTTTTAAGGAAATGACGTGTCGCAGCTCCAATTATTAAGGCAATAATTATAAAAAATAATGGATTCATATTTCCTTTGTGTGCCGATTCTTCTGCATGAACTTCATCATGAGTATCTGCCTGATCTTGATGAACTGACAATTCGGTTTCTTCTTTTTCATGCTCTTGTGCTAAGACATTATTTTGAAGTGAAAGGCTTAGCGTAATAATAAAAAAGAACAATAAATAACGAAATTGATTTTTCATTTGTTTGAGCTTAAAATTAAATAACCAAGATACAAAAAAAAACTGTATTTTATTTAAAAGCCAAACCCAAAAAGGTTAACGGATTATATTATTATAAAATTAATTTGTTGAATCCTAAAATTTTTAATGAAGTTATTTTACTGATATTATTTTAAAATGTAGTAAACGTTTCTTAAGGTTTAATCAATTATTACATGACCCCAGTTTTCACCTTTTCGGATTCTGTTAAGCTGGGTATGTGTAATTCCAAATTCTTTAGCAAGTTTGTATAGTTTGTTTTTGCCTCTTTTTAATTTTTTCTTTAATCTTATTACATCGGTTTCGGTAAGTTTTGAATAATGAATAGCTCCGCGCTTATAATTTGGATTTATTTTTTGATGAGCATACATGGTTTCTGAAGTAACCCATTTTAAATTCCCAGTGTGATTATTATTTTTGTCAAAATCTAAATGAATTACATATTGTTGCAGGTTATCTTCTTTTGGGATAAAACTTTCTGCAACTAATTTGTGTGTATATTTAGTGGTGCGTTTCCCGTTGTCAAGTTTAATGTTTAAAATTTTATACCCTTTTAATGTAGAACCATTAATTATTATACCATCTACTTTATTAACCTTATAACTTTTAATTCGACCAAAATTCGAAATACTATAATTTTCATTTTTGGACATACCAACTATATCTAAGGGTAACCACGATTCTCTAATTAGTTCCTGATGAACAGTATTTGTTTTAAAATCACTCATGATAGTTATTAAAAAGAGCTTTTGTCATGTAATATATGATATAGACAAGGTTTCGTAATTATGGTTTAATGTAAACGAGGAAATAGTAATATTATTTTAAAATATTTATTGAATTAAAATATTAGAAATTTAGAATTGGTGAACCGTTGTTACAAGTTCATGTAAAATTTCAGGTTTTTGTTCAATAATATTACCAATAACAACAATATCAGCTCCTGCATCCAAAGTATTTCTGATATCGTTTGAGGTTTTTATTCCGCCGCCAACAATTAAAGGAATACTGATATTATTTTTCACACTTTTAATTATATTGGTATTGATGGATAACTTTGCACCGCTACCAGCTTCAAGATAAATATATTTAAGGCCGAGCATTTCTCCTGCTAAAGCTGTTGCAATTGCAATATCTGTTTTTTCTGCTGGGATAGGTTTGGTATTACTCATATATTCAACTGAACTTGTTTTACCGCCCTCAAGTAGAATGTATCCGGTTGGTAATACTTCTAAATTACTATTTTTAATTTGCGTTGAGGCAATTACATGATTTCCAATCAATAAATCTGGGTTTCTTCCCGATATTAATGATAACAGTAATATCCCATCAGCTTTATTTGTTAATTGAAGTAAATTACCAGGAAACAGAAGCGTTGGTATTGCAGAATTTGCTTTAATTATTTCAAATGATTTATTTATATCCTTGTTTAATAAACTTCCTCCAACAAAAATTAGATCAACATTGGACGTATTTGCATTCTCGCTTAGTTTACTTAAAGATTCTGTTGTATGTTTATCAGGATCAATGAGTAGTGCAAATAGCTTGTGCTTATTTAATATGCTTTTTTGTATTAGCTTAGAGATCATTATAAAAACTATTTAAAATCAAAGGTAATAAAATTGAGTAATAAGAATATTATTTATAACACCATACAATGGAATAATTCATAAGTGTAAAATAATTCAATACAAATTTTTCATTCATATAACTGTTATTAACAGTTCCCGACATTAAACCGTTAAGTTTGGGTTTAAAAGGATCAATATTTAGGTTGGTTACAAAATTTATATCAACTTTATCACAAATTTTATATAATGCTTCTTTGGCACACCAGTGTAAATATAGGTGGTATAATTCTTGATCTTTTTCAATGTTTTCTATTTCTTCGGGGCGTAAAAATTTATCAGCAATTCTTAGAATTTTATTTGTCATAAATTCTAGATCTAATCCGACTCTTCTTTTTTTACTCATTATAATTGCAGTAAAATTCTTTGAATGGGATATGCTAATATTATATGCGTTATTATGTAGATAAGGTTTTCGCTCTGGTCCATAAACAATTTTTGAATCTTTGTTTAGCATTCTTTTTAATAAAGTTCTTACACTAAGCCATTCGAGTTTACGTTTATGATTTTTAAAATTCTCAACAGTGGCTATATCATCATCGTCAAGTAGTAAATCATTCCGAAGAGTATCGTAATCTTCCGTAATTTCCCAAAGACCAAATTTTACGTCCTTTTTAATCCGTTCTTTTAATATTAAACCCATTTTAATTAAATTCTTTCCATTCAAACGATTCAATTAAGAAGGTAATATCAGCTTTAACAAAGTTTAATATAGGTGCTAAGGAATCTTTATTTGGTTCCACATTAAAATATAAAGCTCCACGCAAGTAGTGATTAATACTATCTGTCAAGAAAAATTGCATTGAAGAAGCTGCGTTTCCTTGAATTTCATATAAAATACCATAAACTTTTTTTTCCGGTTTAATAAACATCCTTTCATTAATAGCATCAGCTTTAATTGAATGTTTGTAAGCAAGTTTTCTAGTATCTTCTAAAATTTGATTTAAATTATTTTTAATTTCTAAATAGCTGATATGTATTTTACCATTGATTTCAGGATATTCAATATTTATCCAATACTTACCCGAAGAAGTTGAACTATCATTTTTTATTAAGGCGAATTGAGAATAATCAAATACAAACGGAAAATCACCTATTAATTTCTGATATTTTTTTTCGGGAAGATCTATTCGAAAATAGCCGCGAGGTTTTGGTGTATATTTTTTTTTGCATCCGCTTAAAATTATTAAGCCAAGAATTACAAACACACATAAGTATGTTAAGATACTCCTTTTATACATTTTGTTTGATTAACTATTAAGTGTGACTTTGATTAATTTAATCCTCCTTTTATCAACAGATTCGATGGTAAAGGTAAGATTTTTAAAGTCAATTTTTTTGTTTTTCTCAGGGATTTCGCCTGTTAATTCAAGAATTAATCCGGCAATTGTATCAGCGTCACCTTTTACGTCATTAAACAAATCATCCTCAATATCAACAATTTTCAAAAAGTCGTTAAGTAATGTTTTCCCTTCGAAAACGTAAGTGTTTTCATCCATGTGAGAATAAATAATTTCATCTTCATCAGACTCATCGGTTATATCTCCTACAATTTCTTCTAAAACATCTTCTAGAGTAACTAATCCGCTTGTACCACCATATTCATCAATTACAATTGCCATATGGATTTTATTTTCTTGAAATTCCTTTAGTAACTCGTTGATTTTTTTATTTTCAGGTACAAGATGCGGAGTTCTTAATAATGATTGCCATTCAAATGTATTGTCTTTATCAATATGAGGTAAAAGGTCTTTAATAAATAAAATACCTTTAATGTTGTCGATAGTTTCTGTGTAAATAGGGATTCTTGAGTGCCCGGATTCAATAACATTTGCTAATAAATTTTTAAATAAAGTTGTATCTTCAATAGCATAAAAATCAACACGTGATTTCATGATTTCTTTAGCATCAATACTCCCAAACTTAAAAATTCCTTTAAGAATGTTTTCATCTTCGGTAATTTGATTTTTGGTAAGATTTAATGCTTGTGAGAGTTCATCCATTGAAATATGTTGTTTTACATTGGCTAGTTTTTGGTCAATAATTGTGGTATGGTTAATAAGTATCATACTAAAAGAATGGAATAACTTATCGAGGATATTAACAGTTATTACTGAGCGTTTTGCGAAACTTTCCGGTTTGTTTTTTGCTAATATTTTTGGAGCGATTTCTCCAAATACCAAGAGTATAAATGCAATTATTGAAAGCTGAGAAATAAACCCAATTGTTGGTGTTTTAGTAAAATCAAATAATAAATTAAGAGTTACACCCATTGCAACTATGAAACATATATTTATAAATATATTAGTAAATGTTAACGTTGCAATCGTTTTTTTAGGATGCTTAAGATGCCGTATTATTAATTTATTGCGATAATTTGTTTGTTGCTCGATTTTTTTTATTTGATCAGGTTTGAGGCTAAAATATGCTGCTTTAGCACCAGTTAATAATGCTGAAATAAAAAGCAAAATACCAGTGCAAAGGATGCATATTGCAGTAAATAAATCAATAGTTTGAAATATTATTTGTGCGTTAACTACTATGGCTAACGCCGATGGTTCAGGAGGTTCCAATGTGGGTGGTTTAGGTTTTAATTAAAATGGCAGATCGTCCTCACCAGCAGGGATATTTTCAATATCACCAGCTGAAGTGCTTTCTGATGCAGAAGCTGCCGCATCTTCATTACTTTGTTTAGATCCTAGCATTTGCATAATGTCAGTAACAATTTCCGTGGTATATCTTTTATTACCATCTTTATCATCCCATGAACGGGTTCTGATTTTTCCTTCAATATATAAAGGATTACCTTTCTTAACATACTTTTCAGCTACTTCGGCTAATCCTCTCCAAAGAACTACATTGTGCCATTCTGTGTTTGTAACCTTTTGTCCTTCTTTGTTTTTATACGTTTCACTTGTTGCTAATGGAAATGTTGTTACTGCAACTCCACTGTCTAAATGTCTAACTTCAGGATCTTTCCCAACGTTTCCGATTAAAATTACTTTGTTGATGCCCATTTCTTTTTAAATTTGGTTAATAAATGTAAAGTTAATAAAAAATAAAAATTAGACAATAATAAAAATTAATTGTTAATAAATTTAAAATAGTTTTATATAAGTCTTGGTACGCCTAGGCTGTTGAGTTAAGTAATTAGAATTGTTTGATATATTTGATCCAAAAAACTTGAAGCTTGCCAAATTTTCAATAATTCAATTAAATGAGCTCACGCAAGATGTTCTAAATCAGGACATTTATTGATGAAACGGTAATAATAATTAATTCCTTGATTTACTCTTGTTAATTGAAGTATTATCTCTTATAACCAAATGTTATATGAATTTTTTGTTTCCTCCAAGGCAGATCTCTTTTGTTGCGTGAATACCAATCCATAAGGTGTTGACTTATCCCGTCATAATACCGGAACAAAATAATTTTCAATTAATTGACAAATTTAACTGAATTGTATTTTATTAATCAAAAGAAAACATTTATATTTGCAGTTCTAAATAAGTAAATGATCTAAAATATTGATAATTAAAGTTTTTAAAAAATGACAAAAGCAGATATCGTTAACGAAATTTCAAAAAACACAGGAATTGAAAAAATAACTGTTCAGAAAACAGTTGAAGCATTCATGGAAACAATTAAAGATTCTTTAGTAAATGATAAGAATGTTTATTTAAGGGGTTTTGGTAGCTTTATAGTTAAGAAGCGTGCTGAAAAAACTGCAAGGAATATTTCAAAGAATACTACAATTATTATTCCTGAGCATTTTATACCTTCATTCAAGCCATCAAAGAGGTTTGTTACTAAGGTTAAAGGTAACGTTAAGCGATAATAAGAGTTTATTAATAATAAAATTGAGATTATGCCAAGCGGAAAGAAAAGAAAAAGACATAAGATGGCAACTCATAAGCGAAAAAAGCGCTTAAGAAAAAATCGTCATAAAAAGAAATAGGATAATTATTTATCCTTAAAAAATTGATAATTTGAACCTATTGAAGTAAGTCTTCCTTAGGTTTAAATTGTTTTATGTAATTAATGTATTACAAATACAGAAGAAGGACTTGTGAGTACAGAACTAGTAATTGATGTAACCCCCTCTGAAATCGCCATAGCCTTATTAGAAAATAAGCAGCTTGTTGAGTTAAATAAAGAAAAAAGAAATTTACAATTTGCGGTAGGAGACATTTACCTTGCTAAGGTAAAGCGTATAATGCCTGGACTTAATGCAGCTTTTATTGATGTTGGCTATGAAAGGGATGCTTTTTTGCATTACCTTGATTTAGGACCACAATTTCGTACATTGAACAAATATGTAATAAGTTCATTGTCACGAAAAGGTAAGGCCCCGTCTATTCCTAAAATTAAAATTGAACCTGAAATTGATAAGCACGGAAAAATTACAGATGTTTTGAAATCAGGCCAACAAGTTCTTGTTCAAATAGCAAAAGAGCCTATATCTACAAAGGGGCCTCGTTTAAGTTCTGAAATATCAATTGCAGGTAGAAACTTAGTATTAATTCCATTTTCAGATAAAGTTTCTGTTTCTCAAAAACTTGATTCTCCTGAAGAAAAGAAAAGATTAAAAAGGCTAATAGAAAGTATCAAACCAAAGAATTTTGGTGTAATAGTTCGTACCGTTGCAGAGGGTAAAAAGGTTGCTGTGTTAGATAAGGAGCTACGTAGTCTAGTTGAAAAATGGGAGATTGCATTTGATAAAATTACTTTTGGAGATGTACCTAGGTTAGTAATTAGTGAACTAAATAGAACAACAGCTGTTTTACGTGATGTTTTAAATGGATCATTTAATAATATTTTTGTAAACGAAAATGCTGCTTATTTAGAACTTAAAGAGTATATAAATACTATAGCGCCTGAGAAAGGTAAAATTGTTAAACTTTTTGATGGGGAACAACCTATTTTTAGCCATTATGGAGTTGATAAACAAATAAAATCATCTTTCGGCAAAACCGTTTCGTTTAAAAGCGGTGCATATTTAATTATCGAGCATACCGAAGCTCTTCATGTTATTGATGTTAATAGTGGCAATCGCTCCAAATTAGGTGAGGACCAGGAATCTAATGCATTGGAGGTGAATCTTGCCGCTGCTCATGAATTAGCGAGACAATTAAGGCTTAGGGACATGGGAGGTATAATTGTTGTCGATTTTATTGATATGCATACTGTTGAGAATAAACAAAGGGTTTATGAAAAAATGAAGGAAGCAATGTCTTCTGATAGAACAAAACATAATATATTACCCTTGAGTAAATTTGGGCTTATGCAAATTACTCGACAAAGGGTGAGACCCGAATTGAACATTGAAATAATGGAAAAATGTCCAACTTGTAAAGGCTCTGGAGAAATAACTCCGAGTGTTTTATTTGTTGATGATATTGAAAATCACATTAGCTACTTAATCAATGAAGCTAATTATAAAAATCTTACTTTAAAGGTACATCCGTACATTGCTGGCTATATAAATCAGGGACTTTTTTCAAAGAAATTAAAATGGTTTTTTAAATTCAAAAAAAGCATAGCTGTTAAGTCGGTAAATTCATATCAATTTCTAGAATTCCATTTCTTTGATGAAAATGGAGAAATTATTAAAGATTAATTTATTTATTTAATCTTTAGTTTGATTTCTATATATGTAGATGTTAAAATATGTTATTATTTTTTAATATTGGCAGTTAATTATTAAATTTGCTGCTTCTAAAATATATTAAATTATGAAAAGAATAGCTTTTTTAGTAAGTATAATACTTGTTTTTTCGTACGGAGTTTTTGCACAATTAGAAGATCCCGTGAAATGGAAAAACACAAGTGAAAAAACCGAAGGTGAAATAGTAGAAATCACATTTGAAGCGAATATTGATATGCATTGGCATCTTTATTCACAAAATTTTGGTGAAGGTGGCCCAGTGCGAACTACTTTTTTCTTTGATGAATCGGATAAGTTTGAGATAGTTGGTAAACCAATTGAAAGCCCTGAACCAGAAGAAGTGTTTGATGATATTTTTAAAATCAATGTGAAGTATCATAGTAATAAAGCTACTTTTGTTCAAACCATAAAAGTTCTTACTGAAGAGGCATTTGTAATAACTGGATCTATTGAATATCAAGTTTGTCAAGATGACAAATGTGTATATTTTAATCCTGATTTTAAAATCAAAGTTAAGGGAGTAAAAATTGTACAAGAATCTGATATAGAACCTATTGTTTCAAAAATAGATTTGGTTGAAAAAGAGGATGCAGAAACATCAAATGAAAATAAATCACTTTGGGGTTTTTTAGCATTATCTTTTGTTCTTGGGTTAGCTGCAATACTAACTCCTTGTGTTTTTCCTATGATTCCAATGACAGTATCATTTTTTATGCAAGGTCAATCATCAAAGTTAAACTCAATAATTAAGGCTTTGATATTTGGAATTTCTATCGTTGTTCTTTATACAAGTGTAGGTTTAATCGTTTCATTAACCAGTGCCGGTGCCGATTTTACAACAGGGTTAAGCACTCATTGGATTCCTAATACAATTTTCTTTGTATTATTTGTAGCATTTGCAGCATCATTTTTTGGAATGTTCGAAATTGTTCTTCCTTCTGGATTAGCAAATAAGGCCGATAAGCAAGTTGATAAAGGAGGATTTTTAGCATCTTTTTTTATGGCTTTCACGCTAGTAATTGTTTCATTTAGTTGTACAGGACCAATCGTTGGGGCATTGTTAGTAAAAGCTGCCGGGGGTGATGTATTAGAACCTTTATTGGGGATGTTCGCTTTTGGATTAGCATTTGCTTTACCATTTACATTATTAGCTATTTTCCCTCGAATGTTAAAAGGGTTACCAAAATCTGGTGGATGGATGAATTCAATAAAAGTTGTACTTGGTTTTGTTATTTTAGCATTCTCGTTAAAATTTGTTGCCAATATAGATCAAACATATCATTTAAATATAATTACCAGAGACGTATTCTTAGCAATTTGGATTGTAATATTTATTTTACTAGGAATATATTTATTAGGTAAACTGAAATTTTCACACGATAGTGATGTTCCATTTATTACTGTGCCACGATTAGTATTAGCAATGATATCATTTGTGGTTGCTTTGTACTTATTACCTGGTATGTTTGGTGCCGATTTAAATGCTGTTTCAGCTTTAATTCCACCAAAATCAGCACAAGAATTTGATATTTCAAAATCGCAAGTTGTAAATGTATCATCGACAACTGAAGAGCCAACATCTTTATGCGAGTCTCCTAAATATGGTGATATTTTACATTTATCTCATGGATTAAAGGGCTACTTTGATTATGAGCAAGGAATGGCTTGTGCAAAGAAATTGAACAAACCAGTTTTGTTAGATTTTAAAGGACACGCTTGTGCAAATTGCAAAGAAATGGAAAATAAGGTTTGGTCTGATCCGGAAGTATTAAAGCGTTTGCAAAATGATTTTGTGATTATCGCCCTTTATGTTGATGATAGGACAAAATTACCTGAGAATGAATGGGTAACATCAGCTTATGACGGGAAGATTAAAAAAAATATAGGTAAGGTAAATGCAGATTTCCAGATTACTAAATACAATATAAATAGTCAGCCTTATTATGTATTGGCTGATACCGATGGTGAAAATTTAGTTGAGCCCCAAGGATATAATCTTAATGTAGATAACTTTATTAATTTCTTAGATTCTGGTGTTGCGGCATTCGAAAAATAAATAAAATTTTTGAAATAAAATATACAAAGGCTGTCTCGAAAGCGGCAGCCTTTTTTATTTAATATCTTCTAGAAGTTTGCTCATTGCAGTGGTTGTTTTAACCAAATATTCTCCGTTCTCATCGTTATATACAAATAAAGCCTCAATGTCAGTTAGCTTTTCAGCTAATATGTAAGCCTCTTCAAATCCCATAACCATAAAAGCAGTAGCGTATGCATCAGCAGTCATACAATCATTTGCAATAACGGTTGTACTTAATAAAGAATGAGTAACAGGATAACCGGTTTTTGGGTTAATCGTATGCGAATATTTAACGCCGTTGCGCTCATAAAATTTTCTGTAATTGCCTGATGTCGCCAAAGATTTATTACTAAGTTTGACTATAGCTTGAAGTTCTTGCCCAGGGATATTGTTATTATCAAAAGGTTTGTCTATACCAATTTTCCAAGTTTTACCTTTTTTATTTATTCCATTGGCTTTTACTTCACCTCCAATTTCAACAAGATAATTACTAACACCTTTAGCTTCTATAAATTCTGCAACAATATCAACTGAATAACCTTGAGCAATTGCATTAACATCAAGCATTATCCGAGGATCACTTTTTATAATTATAGAGTCTTTTATGTAAACTTTGTTAAAGCCTACAAATTTAAGAATACTATCAATTTTAGCATCTGTAATTATTTCTTTATTTTTAAATCCAAATCCCCAAGCATTTACCAATGGAGCAACAGTTAAATCAAAGGCATTGTTAGATTGCTTATAAATTTCATTGGCTTTTTCAAAAACAATTCGTAAATAATTATCGGTTATGTTCGACTTGTTGTAATTAATTTGTGAAATCATCGAAAATTCATTATAAGTAGATAAGGAAGAATCGAAATTTGCTAGAAGAATTTCAACTTCTTCTTTATAATTAATGTTATCAGAGCTTTCATAAGTAATGCTATAGGTTGTACCTTGAGTAAAACCTCCAAAATTAATATATGTTGATTTTGGTGTCTGATTGCATGATACAATTATAAATCCTAAAAAAAATAAAAATAGAGTTTTTTTCATAACAATTATCTTGTGAAGAAATTCATCAATTACGAAGTTAATATGATTTTAAACTAAAAATCAAGCTTTTGTAATTTATTTTATAAAAAAAAACCGGAGTATAAATATATGCTCCGGTTTAATTTCGATTCGTAATTAATATTATCTATTATCCAAAATCATCAAAAGCAAGCATTTCATCTGGAATACCTAAGTCGTAAATTAGTTTCTGAACAGCATCATTCATCACAGGAGGACCACATAAGTAATATTCTATTTCTTCTGGCTCCTCGTGTTTACTTAAATACTCATTGTAAAGTACTTGATGGATAAACCCTGTTAAACCAGTCCAATTATCCTCTTCTTTTGGTTCAGAAAGCGCTAGATTGAATTTAAAATTAGGAAATTCTTTTTCAATTGCTCTAAACTCATCTTCGTAAAATACTTCACGTAAAGAACGAGCTCCATACCAATATGTAACTTTTCTTCCAGTCTTTAATGTGTGGAATAAATGGAAAATATGAGAGCGTAATGGAGCCATACCTGCACCACCACCAATATACATCATCTCACGATCAGTATCTTTAATAAAGAATTCTCCATAAGGACCTGAAACAGTTACTTTATCGCCTGGCTTTAAAGAGAAAATATAAGATGAACATATTCCTGGATTAACTTTCTGGAATGTGTTTTTTGATCTATCCCAAGGTGGAGTTGCAATACGAATATTTAGCTTTACAATATTTCCTTCTTTTGGATAGTTAGCCATTGAATAAGCACGATATGTTTCTTCCGGATTTTTCATTTTTAAATCCCACATATTGAATTGATCCCATTCGTCTCGGAATTGTTCTTCAATTTCAAAATCCTTAAAATCAACATTAAGTTTAGGAACATCAATTTGAATATATCCACCTGATTGATGGTTAAGCTCTTCGCCTTCAGGTAATTTAACAACAAATTCTTTAATAAATGTAGCAACATTTTTATTGGAAACAACTTCACATTCCCATTTCTTTATTCCCATTACTTCTTCAGGAATATGAATTTTCATATCGTTCCTTACCTTCACCTGGCAACCAACGCGCCAAAAATTTTGAGCTTCTTTTCTTGTAAAGAACCCTGTTTCGGTAGGTAGAATTGAACCACCACCTTCAACAACTTGGCAGGTACACATACCACATGTTCCACCACCACCACAGGCTGAAGGTAAGAATATTTCGTTGTTTGATAAAGTGGTTAGTATATTGTTACCAGGATCTACTACTAATTCTATATCATCATTAATGGTTAATTTAACTGTACCTTGTGGAGTAAGTTTTTTTCTTGCAAATAAAAGAAGCATAACTAACGCAAGAATTATTGTTAAGAAGATTGCGATACTTAACAGGATAACCGTAATTTGTGATGTTAATAATATCATTTTAATTTAGCTTTTAGTGATTAGCTTTTAGCTTTGGTTCGACTCTTTAGCATCTTTTATTATTCTGCTAATAGCGAATAGCTATGTGCTAATATTTATATTATAATTTGATTCCCATAAAACCCATAAAGGCAATTCCCATTAATCCAGTAATAATAAATGTTATTCCAAGTCCTTTTAATGGATCGGGTATATTTGAGTATCTGATTTTTTCGCGAATAGCAGCTATGCCAACAATTGCAAGAAACCATCCAACACCAGAACCTAATGCGAATGCCGTAGCTTCTCCAATATTATTATAAGCTCGTTCTTGCATGAATAATGCTCCACCTAAAATTGCACAGTTTACTGCAATTAAAGGAAGGAATATACCCAATGAGCTGTACAAAGCAGGAGAGAATTTCTCAATAACCATCTCAACCAATTGTACCATAGATGCAATCAACGCTATGAATATTATAAAGCTTAAGAAACTTAAATCAACGTCAGCAAAACTTTCGCTTAACCATACCAAAGCACCTTCTTTTAATAAATAATTTTCGATTAAATAGGAAACAGGAACTGTAAAACCTAACACAAAAATTACGGCTAAACCTAATCCTGTTGAAGTTTTTACCGTTTTTGATACTGCAAGATATGAACACATCCCAAGGAAGTATGCAAATATCATGTTATCGATAAAAACAGACTTGATAAATATATTAACTAAATTTTCCATTATTTAATTTTTTCTGATTTCAAATTAATTAGATTCTACAAGTTTTTTGTTTTTAGCACGCTGAACCCATATTATTGCTCCAACTACAATTAACGCCATTGGAGGCAGAATCATTAGTCCATTGTTTTCGTAACCAAAATCATAAACACTTTCTGGAATTACTTTGTAGCCCCAAACTGTTCCGGAACCTAAAAGTTCTCTAAAGAAAGCTACAATAATAAGAATCGCACCATATCCTGCCGCATTTCCTATACCATCAAGGAAAGATTGCCAGGGTTTATTGTTTAAAGCAAAAGCTTCTAAACGGCCCATTATTATACAATTCGTAATTATTAATCCAACAAATACGGAAAGTTGTTTACTTACATCAAATAGGAATGCTTTTAATACTTGGTCGACTAAAATTACCATTGATGCAATTACAACTAATTGAACAATAATTCTGATTCTCGGTGGAATGGTTTTTCTTAATAAAGAAACCACAACATTAGAAACTGCCATAACAACTACAACAGCAATTGCAAGTACAAAAGCTGGCTTTACTTTTACCGTTACAGCTAAGGCAGAACAAATACCCAAAACCTGAACAGTGATAGGATTGCTATCATTCATTGGGTCTGTAAGTAACTTAATGTTCTTGCTCGAAAAGAGAGGTTCTTTTTCTGCGCTCATTATATTTTAGTTTTTTATGTTTTTAAAATAATTTTCATAACTGCTTAAACAATCTTTAAGCATTGCATCAACACCGACGCTTGTAATTGTTCCACCAGAAATGCCATCAACTTCATATTTTGAATTAGGATCGGCAGTTCCGCTTTTTAAAATGCTAACTGAAACAAATTTACCTTGTTCGTTAAACAATTGTTTTCCAAAAAATTGTATTTGAAATTCTTTAGTATCAATTTCTGCACCTAAACCGGGAGTTTCTCCTTTATGGCTGAATGTAGTACCCAAAATAGTAGAAAGATCGTCTTGCAATGCAACATATCCCCAAATCGGACCCCAAAGTCCTTTCCCGTAAACTGGAATGATGTATTGTTTTGCATTGTCAAGGGTGCTTATGAAAACTGGTAAATTCCTCTCGTTTAAAGGTTTTGCCAATTCTTTTTTCATATCAATTGTAAATGCATCGATACCTTCTTGTTTTTCTCCTGATGTATTTATTGCAAAAATTTCAATGATATATTTTTCGTATAGTTCTTCAGCATCCTTAGCCGTACTTTCAATATTAATTGAAGTAAGGATATTTTGCTTTTTATTGATTTCTACATTTTTCTTCTGGAATGGTTGAAGAGTCATGGCAGCAACTGAAAGAAGAGCTGCAACAATAATTACCATTATAGATGAAAATATAAATATGTATGTGTTACTGTATGATCTCATAACTTAAGATTATTTTATTATGCTTTAACTTTAGCTCGTTTCAATCGTTTTTTAATATTTCCTTCAATTACATAATGGTCAATTAATGGAGCAAATACGTTCATTAAAAGAATTGCAAGCATTACTCCTTCGGGATAGGCAGGATTTATTACTCGAATTAATACTGCTAGAAATCCGATTAAAAATCCATAAATAATTTTGCCTTTAGGTGTTTGTGATGCAGAAACAGGATCTGTTGCCATAAAAACGGCACCAAAAGCAAATCCACCAAGTAATAAGTGTTGATATGCAGGTAATTCCATAAATGCATTAACAGCAAATATGTTAAGAATCAATCCCATTAACATACCACCAACAAATACTGAAATAATAATTCGTGCACTGGCAATTCCTGTTATTAGCAGAATTGCTGCACCAATTAAAATTGCAAGGGTAGAAGTCTCTCCAATTGATCCGGGAATTGTTCCTAAAAACATTTCGGCTACACTAGGAAGGTTACTCATATTTCCGGCAGCAGCTTCAGCAAGTGGTGTTGCTCCAGAGTATGAATCAATAATACCATCTCCTGCGATCATTCCATGTGTCCATACCGCATTTCCCGACATGAATGAAGGATATGCAAAGAATAGGAAAGCACGTGCAGTTAATGCAGGGTTCATAATGTTCATTCCTGTTCCACCAAATACTTCTTTGCCAATTATCACAGCAAAAGCAGTTGCAACAGCAACCATCCATAGAGGCGTATCAACAGGTATAATAAGAGGGATTAAAATTCCAGAAACTAGGAATCCTTCATTTACAGCATGTCCACGAGATTGTGCAAAGGCAAATTCTATTCCTAAACCAACAACGTATGAAACTACAATAATTGGAAAGATTCTAAGGAAACCTAACCAAAAATATTCTAATAATGTTCCTTCTTGACCAGTTGCCATAAAATGATGGTAACCTGTGTTCCACATTCCAAAAAGAACAGTAGGTACTACAGCTAATACAACAATGGCCATTGTTCTTTTCATATCGTTACCATCGCGAATATGTGTTCCTTTTGATGTTACTTTATCCGACACAAATAAGAATGTCTCAAAAGCTTCGAATGTAGATTCAAGTATTTCAAATTTACCTCCCTTTTCGAAGTGAGGTTTTATTTTGTCAATGTATCTTCTTAATGATTTCATTAATCGATTTGTATTTTAATTTATAATAGCTTTTAGCTGGTTGCTTTTATTTCTATATTTTTTATAATAACTAATGCTAATTTGAAATGGCTATTTTAACTCATTTCTTTTCTCATTAAATCGAGCCCCGTTCTAATAATTGATTGTACTTCAATTTTCGAAGTACAAACATATTCGCATAAAGCAAAATCTTCTTCGTCAACCTCGTATATACCTAATTGTTCCATTTTATCTATATCTTCTATCAAAATAGATTTTATTAATTGAACAGGATATATATCCATTGGAAATACTTTATTGTATTCGTGAGACATTACAAAAGCTCTTTCTCCACCATTGATATTAGTATCTACACGAAATTTCTTTCCAGGAAGTAAGCTTGAAAATAATGCTCGTGAAGCTGTATGTTTTTTAAATCCAGGCAAAGCCCAACCTAAAAACTCATGATAATTACCTTCAGGAATTACGGTTACCTGATTATCATAATAACTAACATAACCTTCTTTTGTAATTTTTGAACCTGTTAGTACGTTACCACTAATATAACGAAATTCGCCAACATTAATATTATCGGCTAAAAGATTCTTGATAGATGCACCGTTAATTATTTTATAATATTTTGGATGTTTTATTTCAGAACCTGTTAATGCAATAATTTTAGTAGCATCGTAAATTCCTTTTTCAAATAAACGACCAATAGCAATTATTTCCTGAGGATAAGTGTACCAAACAATATCTCCTTTATTAATAGGATCTAATTTATTAATTTGTACTCCAACATTACCAGCAGGATGAGGACCAGTAAATTTATTTATTTGAATTCCTTTGGTTTTAGTAAAAGTGTCAGAAGCAGGATAGTCAGCATTTAAATTAAGATGAATACTTCCTTCTGTCAATTTAGAAATAACATCAATCCCTTTTTGAAAATCTTCTTCGCAATCACGAACTAAATAATCCATATCCGGAGCCAAAGGAGCACTATCAAATGCTGAAATAAAAATTGCTTTGGGAACATCCTGTGGGTTCGCAATTATTGAATATGGCTTTTGTCTTAATGTTGGCCATAGTCCACTTTTTTGAAGAACTTCTACAATTTTATCTTTTGAAAGATTTTTTGGATCACCAACGTTAAATTCTTCATATTCAATTGTTGCATCAGCTCTAATAACAACTTCAAGGATCACTCTTCGTTCGCCTCGATTAATTTCAATAACCTCGCCACTTACGGGAGATGTAAATTGAACTTCGGGCTGAAACTTGTCATAAAAAAGAGGAGTTCCGGCTTTTACCTTATCACCAATTTTAACAACAAGTTTGGGCCGAATACCCTGGAAATCGGTAGGCTTTACAGCATAATATTCTGCTTGATTTGCCTTTTTTATAATTTTTTCGGCAGCACCAAGCATACTAATATTTAAGCCTTGTTTGATTTTAATAACTTTCGACATGTTAGGTTGTTATATTAATTCTACTTATGTGTTTAACAAAAAATAATAGAAACATTGAATTTTTTTTACCGTCATTTTAACTATTCTACCTGTGAAATAATTAACACTAGATGTTAAAAAAATAGTTTTTCTTGATTAAAATTTTATCATTTTGAAAACCTATTTTTTTCCATAGAAAAAGATTGCTCACAAATATAATTTTTTTTTTAATAATTCATATATATGAATAAGTTTTTAAATGACTTTTATCCTCAGAAGATATTTGTCACCTAAAAAAGCAATATAATTCTATTGATACAGTTTTTTTAATTTTTTTTTGGCACAACATTCAATTATTAATTCTTTAATATAATTTC
>JAQIBH010000065.1 GCA_027859205.1 Bacteroidales bacterium
CGTCAAAACCAACCTCCTCCTCCTCCTCCACCACCACCACAAACTACTGATGTGATTAATATTGTGGAAGATGATGTGGAAATTGAAGACGAGTTAATACTTGAAGATACGGAAGCTGATCAAGATACTGAAATTGACATTGTTGAATTTGATGATGAAGAGGAAATTGACGAAGATCAAATATTCTTTGTCGTTGAAGATATGCCAACATTTCAAGGTCAAAATAGTGATGCTTTCCGTACATATATTCAACAAAATTTACAATACCCTATAATTGCTCAAGAAAATGGAGTTAGCGGTAGAGTATTTGTGCAATTTGATATTAGCACTGCAGGTAATATTACAAATATAGTTGTTGTTCGTGGTGTTGACCCTTCTTTAGACAGGGAAGCTATTAGAGTTATTAAATCGTCTCCAAAATGGACTCCGGGAAAACAAAGAGGTAGACCAGTGAAAGTAAGATTTACTTTCCCAATTGCATTCCAATTACAATAATCTATTAATGATATATAAAATAAACCCGCAAATTTGCGGGTTTATTTTTTTATACGTGTTGGATTTTGATTTATGAAATCTTTCCAGCTATTAAATGCTTTTGAGGAGGCTGGAATATTTGTTTGATAAAAATGACACATTGCTGCTGCAAGACCATCGGTAGCATCTAAATCAGAAGGTAATTCTTTAATTTTCAACAAAGTTTTTAAAAGCATTGCAACTTGTTCCTTTGACGCATTTCCCTGTCCTGTTATTGACATTTTAATTTTTCGTGGCGCATACTCAAAAATAGGCATCGATCTTGATAAAGCAGCAGAAATTGCAACCCCTTGCGCTCTTCCCAATTTTAACATTGATTGAACATTTTTCCCAAAAAATGGTGCTTCAACAGCCATCTCATCCGGATGATATTGATCTATTAAGAACGTAACACGATCAAAAATTCGTTTAAGTTTGGTATAATGATCACTAAATTTTCTGAGATCTATTACACCCAAAACAATTAAACTTGCTTCTTTCCCAACAACTTTTATTAAGCCATAACCCATAATAGTTGTTCCAGGATCTATTCCTAATATTATTCTTTCTTTCTCCAATTCTTAAATTTTATATCGCCCCAATTTCGTCTCGTAAATTACGTATCTCTTTGAAAGGTTTTCTGTATATTTCCGATGATGACTTTAAACTTGAAAAGGAACCATTCTCAATATGATAAATCACCTCATCAAAAACATCTTCTCCAACTCCAAAATTCGATGAAATATCATCTGAAACATAACTATCAGCTTCTAAGCCATCATAATATCCACCATAACCATCATTATTAACTAAACTAAAAGAAATTGGCACATAAACTAAGTTACTTACATTACTTACAAAAGAATACATTCCTACAGGCTTGCCATAAGTGTCGTCTCCAACAAGAATCACATCAATATAAGGTTCGAGGCTGTTAATAATAACTTCGCTGGCAGAGGCAGAACCTTTACTGGTAATAAAATAAACTTTATTCAGTCGTAAAGAATTAGCATTTTGCACAAAATCCACACTTTCGTCCTGATCAGATTTGTCGCTATTATGCTCGAATTTCACAAATAACTCTCCGTTAACATCATCCGGAATAATATAACTTGCTAAATGACTTACAACATCTAATTGTCCACCACCATTGTATCTTAAATCTACTACTAATTCATTAACGCCCTCTCCATAAAAATAATTAAAAACATCTGTTAATTCATCAACCGATGGTCCAATAAAGCTGCTAAATAGAAAATAACCAATCTTTTTAGCTCCGACTTCAATTACATTTTCATAACCAACAGTATTCATAGTAATAAGCTTCTTCTCGAATGTTTGGGTTGTATCCACTCCTGTAGTTGTTTCAAACTCAAATTCATTGCTTACACCAATTGCGTTAGCACCCAAAAAATCATTTATATTTGAACTACCGTCAATTGAATTTCCGTTAATCTTTTTAATAATCCATCCACGTTCTACACCAAATGTATTCAAATCCGAATTTTCGAATAAATAAGTAATCCTCAAATTATTTTCTGAATCAGGGGAATAAGCAAATCCATACCCTATATAAGTTCCTTCCTCATAATATTGAAAATGAGCCTCCTGCGTGGTAATATAACTCCATTTATCTTTATTAGTAAATCTCATCGCATCCAATAAATCATTTGGATCTGAATAGTTTTGGGGATTAACATCTGGAATTGAATCTTTCCAATAGTACCAGTCATCCATAATTGAATACAATTCGTCTACTGTATCTTGAGGATAAAATTTTTCCTTTTCACAAGAATTTATTAAAACTGAGCCAAATCCCAGGGCTAATATTAGAAATAAATTAAATATTCTATTTTTCATCACTTATTATTTTGCTATTTATTGACTTACACTAATTAATTTCTTGCTATTCAAATAATTACCATGAAACATACATTCATTATTTCAGGTTAATCAATTTGAAATCATTTTTTAACATCTCTCGTGTAACTAAAGCTCAAGGTTACTTTTATGCATTAGAACCTTGACGGTTTATGATTTTTCCTTTTCACTTGTTGGATTATAATTCCTGTAACAATCAAAAATAAACCAAACAATGTTGTTAAATATATTTTTTCGTTCAAAAATATACTAATAAATACTAACGAACAAAATGGCGTTAAATATATTAAATTGCTAATTTTATCTGTTCGCCCTGCTAACTTTAATGCTTTTAACCATAATACAAAAGTAATGCCCATTTCAAATAAACCAATATAAACTCCTGCTAATAATCCTTCAAGACTTGGTACTTTTATTTCAGAAAACAATACTGTAGCTAAAGTTATAAACACTAAACCAAACACAAAGTTAAAAAACAACCTTAATATTTCATCTCTGTTATCCTTAAGATTATACAGCCAGAACAATGCCCACACTACAGAACTTAATAAAGCTAAGGATACACCCAGCGGATTAGCAAATTTCATATTTAGCATATTCCCTTCAGTAGATATTACTATAACACCCACAAAGCTTATCAATAAAGCCAACATGCTTTTTAATTCTAATTTTTGTTTCAATATTGGAATTGATAATAAAACCAGTGCAATAGGCCAAACAAAATTTAAGGGTTGCGCTACTTGAGCTGGAAGTAATGTATAGGCAATAAACAAAACTGTGTAATAAAGAAACGGATTTAAAAATCCCGATAACATTGAATGAGAATAATCTTTAATGGAAAATTGTTTTATTAAAATCAGTTTTTTTTGATATAATAAAACACCAAACAAAAAAACAACTGCCGTTAGTGTTGCAATAAATAGTAACTGAAAATAATCCATGTATTTCAAGCCAATTTTAAAGGCTGAAGCAGAAGTTCCCCAAAAAAGGATTGTTAATCCAGCATATATATATCCCTTATTTTCTGATTTCATTATTGAAGAGAATCATTTACCGTAAAAAAAACAGCATTATATTTATTTTCTATCAGATAAATATTTGAGTCTACTCTTTCTTTTAAAAAACTTATCATATCACGAACATCATTTATCTCTTGTAAATATTCTTTACTTGAGATATTCATATTTACAATGTCATTTCTAAATGAATTTAATTGATCCTTGGCGAAAAATATTTCCAATTTTGTCTCAGTGTTTATTTCATTAAATTCACTTATACTTTTCTCAAGAAACTGATAAAATCCTAAAGAATCCGGGATGCTTATATTCCGAGCTAAAGAATCTAATTTAAGACTGTCGTCAATTAGTAAATAAAAGTTATCCGCAGTAAAATTAAACTGACTCTGTACATTATTTAATAAACTATCGGTAACCCTTATCAGACTATCAATACTTTTAGTGTCATTGGCTTCTTTTCTTTTACAATTACAAGAAAAGAATAAAATAAAAACGAAAATAATAGTTAATAATCTCATAAATATACATTGAGAATGAAAAACTAATGTTACACATAATTTAAATATTATAAAAACTCTTTGCATAAAAAAAGAGTGCCTGAATTAAGCACTCTTTTGTAAATATTTAGATTCTTATTAATCAATAATATCAAATCCGGTATATGGTCTCAACACCTCAGGAATAAGAATTCCTTTTTCGGTTTGATTGTTTTCAAGCAATGCCGCCAAAATTCTTGGTAACGCTAATGCGCTTCCATTTAAAGTGTGTGCTAATTGTGGTTTTTTCTCGCCATCTTCTCTATATCTTAACTTTAGTCTGTTTGCTTGAAACGATTCAAAATTCGAAACAGAACTTACTTCTAACCATTTTTCTTGTGCTACAGAGAATACTTCAAAATCGAATGTTAAAGCTGAAGCAAAACTTACATCTCCACCGCATAACCTTAATATTCTATATGGAAGATTTAACGATTTAACTAGTTTCTCAGCATAATCAACCATTTCGTTAAGTGTTTCATATGATTTTGCAGGATGTTGAACCTGTACAATTTCAACTTTATCGAATTGATGTAAGCGATTCAATCCACGAACATCTTTTCCATAGGATCCTGCCTCTCTTCTAAAACAAGGAGTATAGGCAGTCATCTTTTGCGGAAGATTTTTTGCATTTAAAATCTCATTTCTAAAAATATTTGTAACAGGGACTTCTGCAGTAGGAATTAAATACAAATTATCGACCGTCACATGATACATCTGGCCTTCTTTATCGGGTAGCTGACCAGTACCAAATCCTGATTCTTCGTTAACCATTAAAGGAGGCATAACCTCTGTATAACCGGCTTCACTAGCTTTATCCAAAAAATAACTAATTAATGCACGCTGCAATTTTGCTCCTTTCCCTATATAAACAGGAAATCCTGCACCTGTAAGCTTGTTTCCTAATTCAAAATCTATAATATTATATCTCTTAGCTAAATCCCAATGAGGAACTGCTCCTTTGTATAATTTAGGAATAACTCCACCTGATTTTACTTCCACATTATCTTCTTCGGTTTTTCCTTTTGGAACTGATTCATGTGGTAAATTCGGAATCTGAACCAATAAATCATTTAATTTCTTTTCAATTGCAGACAGTTCATCACCTTGAGATTTTACAATTTCTTTTAATTCAGTGTTTTTTTCTTTCAACAGATTAGCTTCTTCAACTTTTCCAGATTTAAATAACATTCCTATTTCTTTAGACATTTTATTTAATTCTGCCTGGTTACTATCCATGCTATTTTGATTAGAACGACGGCTTTGGTCTAAATCAAGAATCTTGCTTACTAAATCTTCTGCTCGAAAATTTTTAGTTTTTAACCTTTCAATTACCAGGTCTTTGTTCTCTTGAATGAATTTTAAAGTCAGCATATCTTTATATTAATAAGATGAATTAAAATGAAAAATCCCCTAAATTTTGACTATCATATAGCAAAATTAGGAGATTCAAAAATACGTAAAATTCTTTTATACTTCGAAAGGAATAACAGATACAAATGATTTATTCCCTTGTTTTTTTCTAAATTCGATTTTACCAGCTATCAAAGCGAATAATGTATGGTCTTTACCCATTCCTACATTTTCACCAGGATTATGTACTGTTCCTCGTTGACGAACAATAATGTTACCAGCTTTGGCAGCTTGACCACCATATAGCTTTACACCTAATCGTTTACTTTCTGATTCGCGACCGTTACGTGAACTACCAGCTCCTTTCTTATGTGCCATTTTCTAATATTTTAAAATTAAGCTATAATTTCTTCAATTTGAATTTGAGTAAATTGCTGACGATGACCGTTTAGCTTTTCATACCCTTTTCTTCTCTTTTTCTTGAAAACAAGAACTTTGTCACCTTTTTGGTGAGCTAATACTTTAGCGGAAATTTTTGCAGCCTTCACGGTAGGTTTTCCAACTTTTACCTTTCCGTCTATATCTAACAACAGCACTTTGTCAAACTCTACAGTTGATCCTTCTTCAGCTTCTAAAAGATGAACAAAAATCTTACTGTCTTTTTCAACCTTAAACTGTTGTCCTGCGATCTCTACAATTGCGTACATCTATAAATTTTTTAACAGTTTTAATACTTTTTTGGGAATGCAAAAGTATAAAAGTTTATCTGATTCACAAAGATTTAATACTATTATTTTTGGAAGAGATTCTTTTATTTAAAATTTTACTGAGCAAATATATAATAAATAATGACATTAAATCTATCTGTCAGTGCAATTAATGCCAAATTAATTCGTATAAAATACATCACTTGTATAAAATTTAAATTATGACAAAATAATAAATACCTTTGTACTTTTAAAACTTAAAATAAAATGGCAATAAGATTTTTATATACGCCTAAGAGCAAGCAATTTAAGCTCAAGCCCAGATATTATAATGAGCAAAAGGAAGATCTTGAAAATCGTGTAAGAAGCATAAAAAGAAAAATGGGCGTAGACGAGCTCAAAGATTCCGATAAACCTTATGTTCCAAACATAAAGGGACAAATGCGCGGATACTATAAAAAGAATAGTGAACAAAAAAAACAATCGACCGTTCGATTAATTGTCATAATGGTTATCTTGCTTACCGCGACTTATTTTCTTCTGTTTTTTTAAATTACATTTTTAATGTCAGATATTATTCAACTTTTACCCGATTCGGTTGCCAATCAAATTGCAGCAGGAGAAGTAATTCAACGACCCGCTTCAGTTGTGAAAGAATTGGTTGAAAACGCTATTGATGCAAAAGCCGATTCAATTACCATAAATATTAAAGATGCCGGTAAAACTTTAATACAAATAATTGATAATGGTATTGGAATGTCGGATACTGACGCACGACTTTCTTTTGAGCGACATGCTACTTCAAAAATTAAAACTGCCGACGATTTATTTTCTATTTCAACAATGGGATTTAGAGGTGAAGCTTTAGCTTCAATTGCAGCTATAGCGCATATTGAATTAAAAACCAAACAAGAAAACAACGAGATTGGAACTCAAATAATTATTGAAGGATCAAAAGTAAATAGCCAGGAAGCAACAAGCTGTGCAAAAGGAACAAACTTTGCGGTTAAAAATCTTTTTTATAATGTTCCGGCTCGACGAAAATTCTTAAAATCAAATACAACAGAGTTTGGGCATATAATATCCGAATTTCAACGAATCGTTTTGGCAAATCCAGAGGTTGAATTTAAACTATTTCATAATAATTCAGAAGTTTACTTACTCCCAAAAACAAATATCAGACAAAGAATTGTTTCCGTTTTTGGCAAAAGAATAAATCAAAATTTAATTACTGTTGAAAGTAATACGAGTATAATATCTATTAGAGGATTTATTGGTAAACCCGAATATGCAAGGAAAAAATCAGGCGAACAATTTTTCTTTATTAATAGTAG
Organism: Bacteroidales bacterium; assembly: GCA_027859205.1. GTDB lineage: Bacteria > Bacteroidota > Bacteroidia > Bacteroidales > UBA12077 > UBA12077. The sequence goes on from JAQIBH010000065.1 coordinate 7,341, forward strand.
GTATATTCGTAGTGCATATTTTAATAAAGCAATTATTAATGCTTACGGCCAAATTTTACAACCCGAAACGGTTCCTTCTTACTTTTTATTTTTAGATGCTGATCCTTCTACAATTGATGTAAATATTCATCCCACAAAAACAGAAGTTAAATTCGAAGATCAGCAAGCTATTTGGCAAATTATACATTCAGCTGTAAAACAAGCTTTAGGTAAAAACAATATTGCTCCTTCAATTGATTTTAATCAGGAACAAGGGTTTGATATTCCTATACTTTCAAAAGAAACAGAGATTAAAAATCCTCGAATCGATATTGATCATTCTTTTAATCCTTTCGAACAAAAAAGTACATTTAGTAAGAATCCAAAAAGCTCAGCACTTTCTCTTGAAAAAGAAAATTTAGCAAACTGGGATAAATTATATGATGGATTTGAAAAAGAAAATCAGCAGTCGGATGATTTTTCATCTTTCTCAAATGATAATACTCAACAAACCATTACAGACACTTCAATAAGCGAGAAGTATTTTCATGTTAAAAACAAATATATATTGACTCCTGTAAAATCGGGTTTAATGATTATTGATCAAAAAAGAGCACATGAACGAATTCTTTTCGAGAAATTTTTACAAGCACTTTCTGTTGAATCATCTGTAATACAAGCATCGTTATATCCGAAGACTATCGAACTCGATGCAAAAGATCATGCATTATTAATGGATATAAAAAATGATTTAAAAATCTTAGGTTTTGATATTGAAGATTTTGGAGGTAATTCTATTGTTATAAACGGAATGCCTGCCGATTCGAACAATCAGGAACCTGAACAAATAATCGATAAATTTTTAAATGAATATTCCTCGGGAGCTGATCCGAAAACTCAGGTACAAGAGAAAATTGCCAAATCATTAGCCAAGGCTTCTGCAATAAGTAGCAATCAAAAATTAAATAATGAAGAAATGCGCGAAATGATTGATTTGTTATTTGCCTGCCAAAATCCGAACTATTCCCCTTTTGGCAAATTAATTGTAAGCATTATTAAAACAGATGAGCTTGAAAAGCGTTTTATTTAATAAAAAAATTATGAATAATATAAGATTAAGTGATATTCCCCCAGTTGTAAAAAACCTTATTATAATAAATGTTATAATGCTTTTAGCAACCTGGGTTACAAGTAATGTTTTTAACTTTCAATTAACCCAGATTCTTGGCTTACATTATTATAAATCTGAATTATTTGAGCCATACCAATTTGTTACTCATATATTTATGCATGGAGGGATAATGCATTTGTTCTTTAATATGTTTGCTTTATGGATGTTTGGACGAATTTTAGAAACTGTATGGGGAAGTAGAAGATTCTTTATTTATTTCATAGTTACAGGACTTGGAGCAGCGGTGCTGCACACTTTTGTAATCCATTTACAAATGACAAGTATTTTAAATGATATAACGGCATTTTCAAATACTCCTTCACCAGAAGGTTTTGCATTATTGGTTAAAGAGCATTTCCCGGAATATTATTCACAGGTTTACACTAAACTTCTAGATGGTTGGTATTCAAATCCTAATTCTCAAAATTATATTACAATGTCGCAGCAATTTATTAAAGAGCTTATGGACATGAAAATGAATATCCCAACTGTTGGAGCTTCTGGGGCTGTATTTGGCGTACTTTTAGCATTCGGGATGCTTTTCCCAAATACACAATTAATGCTACTTTTCCCTCCGATTCCAATTAAAGCTAAATATTTCGTAATTTTTTATGGTGCATTGGAACTTTGGTTGGGCTTAACAAGACCAGGGAGTAATATTGCTCACTTTGCACACCTCGGTGGCATGTTATTTGGGTTTATTCTTATTAAATTATGGAATAAAAAAACAACTAATTTTTTTTAGTGATTATTATTCACCTAATAATGTTAAAGTTACAGCTTAAATTATGAGTATAATTGACGAAGTAAAAAAATCATTTAAAAGCGGAAGCTCTTTAATCAAGTTAATATATGTAAATATTGCTGTCTTTTTGGCAGTTAAACTTATTGGAACTTTTGTTACACTTTTACAATTAAATACGGGCCTTTCATTCGTAACATGGCTTGCTGTTCCTGCTGATATTAATAACTTAATATTTAAACCCTGGACCATTTTTACCTACATGTTCTTGCATCAAGATTTTTTACACATCTTATTTAATATGCTTTGGCTGTATTGGTTTGGTCAAATATTCTTGAAACATTTCGATAACAAAAAACTTTTAAGTGTATATATCGTTGGGGGGCTTGCAGGTGCTGCATTATTTATTTTATCATTTAATATATTTCCCTTATTTAACCAAGCTGTTCCTGTTTCAGTTGCTTTAGGAGCATCAGCATCTGTTATGGCTATTGTAATTGCAATTTCTGTTTATATCCCGAACCATAAAATTCATCTGATGTTTTTTGGTCCTGTTGCATTAAAATACATAGCTTTATTTTCAATTGTGCTTGATGTTTTAAGTATTGCTTCGGAAAATGCTGGAGGACATATTGCACACTTAGGTGGAGCATTATTCGGTTATCTATATATTTCACAATTTCGAAAAGGGAAGAATATTACAAAAGGCTTTGATCGCTTTATGGATAAAACATTTTCATTATTCAAACCTAAAGATAAATTTAAAGTTACTTACAAACGTCCTGTTAACGATATCGAATACAATAAAACTAAAGCTTCTGATCAGAAAAATATTGACAAAATCCTAGATAAGATAGCCGATTCAGGATATGACAGCCTGTCAAAATCAGAAAAAGAAATATTATTTAAGAATAGTAAATAATAAATATCTGATAAAATAATTAAACTCCAGTTGAATTATTCCATTTATAGTTTTAAATTAGATTTAATTAATAAATAATCTTGATTTGAAAGCAATAATCTATACATTTTTAAAATACTTAAATTACTTTTTTGTAGGAGCCCTTTTACTTTCTTACTTATCTGTATTTATTAGCCCCGAAAAATTGTGGGTGCTTGCTTTTTTTGGGTTAGCTTACCCTTTTCTTTTAATTGTAAATGTGGGGTTTGTTGTTTTTTGGATTTATAAAAAAAGAAAAACTTTTCTTATACCTCTGATTGCTATTTTAATAGGTTGGACATACTTAGCATCATATATTCAGGTTCCCTTAAAAAAACAAAAAGTGAGTCAGGAAATTGTTAAAAATAAATTTAAAGTCTTGTCGTTTAATGTTAGATTATTTGATTTATATAACTGGAGGGAGGGAGATAATACATCGGATGAGATTTTTGATTTTATAAATACAAATGAATTTGATTTTATCTGTTTTCAAGAATTTTTCACTAAAAACACTGGCGATCTTACAGAAGGTAGTATTTCAAAAATGCTCGAGGAAAAATATACTACGCATATTGATTATACATTTGAGGGAGATAATTATAATTACGGAATCGCAACTTTCTCTAAGTATCCGATAATTAATCGAGGTATTATCAATTTTAGCAATTCGTCTAACTCAAGTATTTTTACTGATGTATTAATAAATGAAGATACCATTAGAATTTTCAATAATCATTTACAGTCTATTCGTTTTAATAAAAACAACTACTCTTTTATTACTAATAGTAAATATTTGAAAGATGATGAAAGGTTAAAAGAGATAAAAGATATTTCGTACAGATTACGAGATGCTTTTATAAAAAGAGCGAGTCAAGCACGAATTCTTTCATCTCATATTCAGAATTCCCCTTTCCCTGTTATTGTTTGTGGTGATTTTAATGATGTTCCTGTTTCGTATACTTACAGGAAAATGAAAAATAATTTAAACGATTCATATTCCGAGGCAGGAAAAGGAATCGGAAATACTTATAAGGGCAAATTCCCTTCGTTCAGAATAGATTTCATATTTCATAGCGAGGAAATTAAATGCATGAGTTTTGACATTCCGGATGTGCATCTGTCTGATCATTTTCCCGTAACAAGTGAATTTGTTTTAGAAAGGTAAATTATCCAGATCAACATTCCCTCCAGATAGAATTAAACCTACCTTCTGCCCTTTAAATAAATCTTTATTTTCAATTATTGCTGCCAAAGGAACTGCTGCTGATGGTTCTACAATAATTTTCATGCGTTCCCAAATCATTCTCATTGCCTTTTTAATTGTTTCTTCTTTTACGGTAAATATTCCATCCAATTTTTCATGAAGAATCTGAAAAGTTAATGAACCTAAAGAAGTTAATAAGCCGTCGGCAATTGTGTTTGGAGGTAAGGCAGGAAATATAAGGCCTTTTTTTAATGACCGACAAGCATCATCGGCATTTAAAGGCTCTGCACCATAAACTTTAATATTTGGCTTAATTGCTTTGGAAGAAATTACAGTTCCGCTCATTAATCCACCACCACCAACAGGTGCAATAATAACATCCAAGTCATTAACTTCATTTAAAAACTCCATTGCGGCAGTCCCTTGACCACAAACCACATTAAAGTTGTTGTATGGATGAATAAATGTGGCTCCGGTTTCTTTTTGAACAAGGCTCGAAGTTTCTTCACGAGCCTTAGTTGTTGGTTCACAATAAGTTATTTTTGCACCATAACCTTCAACAGCTTTCTTTTTAATTTCCGGTGCATTTTCCGGCATTACAATATACGCAGGAACACCCAATTGTTCTGCTGCCAAACTTAATGCTGCCGCATGATTTCCAGAAGAATGAGTTGTTACCCCTTTTTTCGCTTCATCTGCACTTAATAAACGTACTGCATTTGTTGCACCACGAAATTTAAATGCTCCAACTTTCTGGAAATTCTCACATTTAAAAAACAAGTCTACATTTAAAATTTCATTTAAGCTTGTTGACGAAAAAACCGGAGTTTTATGAATAAACGCTTTTATTCTTTCATGTGCATCTTTAATATCATTGAAATTCGGAGCTTTTAACGACATAAGTTTTTGTTTTTTACAAAGTAAAAGAATTATTCTCTTTTAAGAGAATCATCTTTGCTTTTTTTAAAAGCTTCGTATCTTAATAAAATCTCACTGTACAAATTATAATCATCAATACTTAGGATATATTCATTCTGAAAATTACAAAACTTTATTAATTTGAAAGCCTCTTCTTTACTTAAACCAGTTAAATTACTTACTACATCCTCGTTATACCGAAGATATACCTTTTTTAATATTTCTCCTTCTTTGTTTAATTTTATAGATTTCTTTATATCCTTTGCTTCTTTACTAAACACCGCATAAATTAATGATGCCGGACTCGTTATTTTTGGTTCAGCAAAAAATGGAGGTGGTTCTACATGTCTAAATAACTTCTTAAATTCGGGATTAATTTTAGATTTGGGCAATTCTAAATTCAATACTTTGTATTCAAAATCTTTATATGTACCAAGGTAATATATTGAGACTTCAGGAATATCATAAAATCTAGTTTGTAAATGAATCTCAACCAATGAATCCAAAACAATCTCATTTACTCCATATTGCAGATATTCAAATCCCAAAGCTGAGATATTTAAAGTATCTCCTGGTTTAACCCAAATATTAAAAAACCCTAAGGTATCAGCACCAACTCCCCAATGTTTCTCCTTATTTATTATATGTACAAATGGAATGGGAATATCGCTATTTTCACTTACCACCTGACCAGAAAAATAATACAAACTATCCTGTTCTTGTGCTTGAAGAAATAAGCCCGCAAAATTTATCAATATAATTAAGCCATACTTTTTTGTATTGTCTCTCATTAATCAGGAGTTGTTTAAACGCAAATATAAATTTTGATTCCTAGACTAATATTAGCTGTTAACAATCTTTAACTTTCTCTATATATTTTATACATTTTGAATTTTAGGATATAATACACAATATTTAATCTTTTTTTGCACCCTTTTTTTTCGTTATCTTCGCATTATTATTAGATAATTCGTCAATTTATATATAAATAATGTTAGCAGAATACAAAGATATAATCGAGCAAGTTTGGGAAAACAGATCTCTATTGGAAAAAGATTCAACAAAGAAAACTATTCGAGATATAATTGAGTTGCTAGATAAAGGAAAAATTCGAGTTGCAGAACCCACTGATAAGGGTTGGAAAGTAAATGAATGGATAAAAAAAGCTGTTATTCTATACTTCCCAATTCAAAAAATGGAAGTAACAAAAGTTGGCCC
>JAQIBH010000115.1 GCA_027859205.1 Bacteroidales bacterium
CCTTTCTCAAATATTCCTGCAACAACTTTACCTGCATATCCTTTATAATTACTGTGGTTATCGGATTCTGAACTTAGAACGTATTGTACCGGGAAACGACCATGATTATGATTATAATCTCTTACAATAGGGGTTTTTTCTAATGTATGAAGTAATGTATCTCCTGTGTACCAATCCATTACTTTTGATTCTATTACTACATTATCTCCTTTAAGAGCACTAATTGGAACAAACTCGCAATCTTTAATTCCAAGCTTATCAGCAAAACCCAAATAATCTGAGACAATTTTATTGTATATTTCCTGACTATAATCAACTAAATCCATTTTATTAATACAAACTATAAGATGTGGAATTTGCAAAAGACTAGCTATGTAAGAATGCCTTAAAGTTTGCTCTATTACGCCTTTTCGAGCATCAATTAAAATCAATGCTGCGTTTGCAGTTGATGCCCCCGTAACCATATTCCGGGTATATTGAATATGCCCAGGAGTATCGGCTATAATAAATTTTCGTTTTGGTGTAGCGAAATATCTGTATGCAACATCAATTGTTATTCCTTGCTCCCGTTCCGATCTTAATCCATCTGTCAATAAAGCTAAATCCAAATATTCTGAACCTTTTTTAACACTTGCTCTTTGAACTGATTCAAGTTGGTCCTCAAATATTGATTTACTATCATATAACAAGCGACCTATAAGTGTACTTTTACCATCATCTACACTCCCAGCGGTGGTGAAGCGTAAGAGCTCCATATCTAAATATCCTTTTGTAGAAAATTCACTCATATAAATACTTTTAAATATTACTTTATAACATATCAATTAAAAATAGCCTTCTTTTTTCCTATCTTCCATAGCCGATTCTGAACGCTTATCATCAGCTCTATCTCCTCTTTCCGTTACTCGAGTAGCTGCTATTTCCTTAATAATATCTTCCAAATTATTTGCTGTTGATAGAGTAAGCCCTGTATTAGTAATATCACCAATTGTACGACATCTTACTTTTAATCTTTCTACAGTTTCAGTAGGTTTAAGCTTCATAAATGGTGCTACCGCAATATATATTCCGTCACGTAAAAACACTTCTCTTTCATGTGTATAGTATAAGCTTGGTATTTCAATATTTTCCATAAAAATATACTGCCAAACGTCCATTTCTGTCCAATTACTTAATGGAAAGACTCTAAAATGTTCACCAGAATTCTTTTTCCCGTTATATATGTTCCAAAGTTCTGGTCGCTGATTTTTAGGATCCCATTGGCCAAATTCATCTCTATGTGAAAAGAAACGCTCTTTTGCTCTGGCTTTCTCCTCATCCCTTCTTCCACCACCAAGTGCAACATCAAACCTATTATCTTCCAAGGCACTAAGTAATGTAGTAGTTTGAGCAATATTTCTACTCGCGTAATAACCTGTTTCTTCAGAAACTTTACCTTCATCTATAGATTTTTGAACAGACCCAACCACTAATTCAGCTCCAAGTCTTTCAACTAGGTTATCTCTAAAAACGATGGTTTCATCAAAATTATGTCCTGTATCAATGTGTACTAATGTAAAAGGAATTTTCACAGGATAAAAAGCTTTTTCAGCCAAATGAACCATTACAATAGAGTCCTTACCACCTGAAAATAATAATGCCATATTTTCAAATTGTGAAGCAACTTCTCGCATTATATAAACAGCCTCTGATTCTAATTCACGCAGATGATTAATGTTATTTTGTTGCATAATGTATTTAATAAGTTATTCGTGGTATAATATATTCTAAAATCTCATTCACTGATTCTTCAACTGTTTTATTTTCAGTAGAGACTGTGATTGTTGGATCAAGGGGACTTTCAAAAGGAGCATTAACTCCAGTAAAATTTAAAATTTTACCTTCTCTAGCTTTCTTGTATAAGCCTTTAGTATCTCTCTCTTCACAAACTTCAATAGGAGTATTAACAAATACTTCAATAAAACTATCTCGACCTATAATTTCCTTTGCCATATTTCGAATATCTTCGGTAGGACTTACAAATCCATTAACCGTAATAATTCCACATTTTAAAAATAGCTTTGAGATTTCTGCAATACGTCTAATATTCTCAACTCTATCTTCAGATGAAAAGCTTAAGTTTCTATTAATTCCAGATCTAATGTTATCTCCATCTAATAGTTTGGAATGAAATCCCCTAATAAAAAGTTCCTTCTCTAATCTTAATGCTAAAGATGATTTCCCTGATCCCGACAAACCAGTGAACCATATTACCTTTGCTCGCTGTTTTAAGAATCTTTCTTTATCACCTTGTGGTATAATTTTATCAAAAAACGGAAAAATATTTTCTAAACTCATTTCTTAACTAATTACAAATTTATTACAAACTCCAATAATTTAATTTCTTTATTTTATTTCTATAAACACCCTTAATATCCACAAATAAAGCTTTTTCTACTGTTATTGTTTTAAAATAACTTTCATTTAAATCGAGATATTTATCATGACTAACAGCGGCTATAACCACATCATACTCTTATGAGGGTTCTTTAGCCATTTCGAACTGATTTTCTTTTTTCACTTCTTCTGGAT
>JAQIBH010000051.1 GCA_027859205.1 Bacteroidales bacterium
TTTTTACATTGCTATATTACAGGTGTTTTAGGTGAGATGATTGAGTTTTCAGCAAAATATACTTCTGGTCATGTTAAGATAATGACTCGAGCTTACTCTGAAAATAAAAATCAGTTACCTAATGATCTGGCACTTATAGAAGTAAATGACTTAATAAGTAACCTGCAGGCAGATTACCCATCCATGGAATTTGTTCAAAGAATAAATTTCGGTGGTTTATTAGATGCTCCGGACGAAAACGGAGAAACAAAAAAACAAGGCATAGTAGGTGGAATAGCCGTTGATCTGATATCTGAAAACAGTAAGGAAATAGACAGATTAAATATTAGAAATTCTATAATAAAAGGACGATTGCCGGAAAAATCAAATGAAGTGTTAATCAGTGATGAATTTGCGGGAAAACTAGAAGTTAGCCCTGGTGATCAAGTTACTTTGATTACTTCTACTATGCATGGTGGAATGTCAATTCAGAACTTTGTACTTGCCGGCACCATCGAATTTGGTGTTCAAATGATGGACAGAAGCGGAATGATCGCTGATATTTCGGGAATTCAAGATGCCATGGATATGAAAGATGCCTGTGGTGAGTTATTGGGTTTTTTAGATATGGCTAATTATGATGATTTCGCTGCCTTAAATGTGGAGAATACATTTAATGATAAATACTCAAATCCGGATGATGAATTTTCTCCAATTATGAATCGATTAAAAAATGATTCTATTATGGCTGGTTATTTTGATTATGTAGATAGTTTTGTGGGTATAATTGTAACTATTTTTATACTTGCTATGTCGATTGTGCTATGGAACACAGGGCTAATAGGTGGCTTAAGAAGATATGGAGAGATAGGTGTACGTTTAGCAATAGGCGAAGAAAAAGGACATATATATCGTTCAATGATTTACGAAGCTTTATTAATTGGTATTGTGGGTTCTGTTCTAGGAACACTTGTTGGACTTGGGTTTTCTTACTGGATGCAGGAAGTAGGTGTAAATGTTGGTGAAATAATGAAAAGTTCAAAAATGATGATGCCAAATGTGTTTAGGGCGCATATTACACCTCCCGCATATTATATTGGTTTTATTCCTGGATTGTTTTCTATAACTCTTGGAACCATGCTTTCCGGTATTGGAATCTATCAACGTAAAACAGCTTCATTATTTAAAGAATTAGAAACTTAAAAATAGTAAGTGTCATTCCTGCGAATTTTTCTCATGAGCGTAGCGAGTAAAGTAGGAATCTTTATCAAATTATTATGACTTGGAATTCAAATTACTTTGTTTACATTATCACAAATTGGAATAACTCAGTAACGTATATTGGAGTTACAAATAATTTAAAAAGACGAATTTACGAACACAAAAATAGAGATATTGATGGTTTTACAAAAAAATACAATGTAAACAAATTAGTCTATTATGAACATTTTAGTAATATTGAATTCGCCATTATAAGGGAAAAACAGATGAAAAAGTGGAAAAGGCAGTGGAAAAATGAATTAGTGGAAAAGGAAAATCCAAATTGGGACAATTTATATGAAATAATATAAAAGATTCCCACTTTCGTGGGAATGACATCCTTGTTTATTAGTTTGTCATTCCTGCGAAGGCAGGAATCTATAACTTTAAACTTAAAAAAATGAAAAGAATAATTATAATAATATTTATCGCAGCGAGTTTGCTGTCTCAAGCACAAAACCCTAGCGGGAAGGAAATACTTGAAAGAATTGATAAAAATATGGCTTCAAAAAGCACTATATCAACTTCAAAAATGGTAATTCATGGCGCACGACAAACCCGAACTATTGAGGCCAAATCTTTGGGAATTGGAGATGAAAAATATTTTACGGAGTATTTAGCTCCAGCTCGAGAGAAGGGAACAAAAATGCTCAAGCTTGAAAATGAATTGTGGATTTATTCTCCAGGTTCAGATAGAATCATTAAAATATCAGGTCATATGTTACGACAATCAGTCATGGGATCTGACCTTTCGTACGAAGATATGATGGACAATGCTGAATTACTGGAAGATTATGATGCCGGAGTTATTGGTTCTGAATTTATTGATGAAAGAGATTGTTGGATTGTTGAACTACAAGCGAAAACAGCCGAAGTAAATTACCAAATTCGTAAAATTTGGGTTGATAAAGCTCGTTATATTCCACTAAAAGAGGAATTGTACGCAAAGAGTGGAAAACTTTTAAAGAAAACTGAATTATCAGACATTACAAAGATTGGAAATCGTTGGTATCCAAAGAAAATTGTTTTTAAAGATATGCTTAAAAAAGGTGCCGGAACAGAATTTATTATCGATGAAATAGAATTTGACAAGGAAATAGATGATTATGTTTTTACAAAAGCTTCGTTGAAGTAAAATAGGATTTTACCTAAATAGAAGTTGTCTCAAAAGAACTAATACTTGTCATTCTGAGTCTTGCCTGTCGGCAGACAGGTTTATCGAAGAACTGAGCATCAGCGAGCTCAACGAAGTTAATCTATTCCTTTTAAAATGAGATGTTTCGACAGCCTCAACATGACTTGTAATACTTAAACATTAATTTTGAGACAGCTTCTTTTTAATAGCCTGTTTTTCGTCCAGGATGTTCTCTTAACATTTTAAAGCGCGTAAAACCCATTTTGTAAAATTTATCAATATCGAAGTCGATTATTCCATGTAAATTACGAGGTTTGATTTTATGCATGCACCATTTCCTACGGATAAAAAATGCGTAATAATAGTAAATAAGTCTTGTAATTGAACTGGAGTTACCAAGAGTTTTGTTTGCTTTAGAAATGTAATCGTAGCAAATTCTGTTGGGGCAAGTTAATGCACAACCGGCATTGCCAAATAAAGTTATTCTTTCTTTTTGTTTAATACTTTGTAATAGTTCCAAATTATAATTTACATTCATCGGAAGTACAATAGTATCGTATAATTCAAAAGTTTTATTGATTTTTCCAATAGAATCTATTTCCTTTAAAATACTAGCTTCAATTTTATATAAAGGGAAATCTTTTTTTACCC
>JAQIBH010000073.1 GCA_027859205.1 Bacteroidales bacterium
TACAGTATCTTCTAAGGTATAAGAAAAATCAATCCATTTGCCTAATATATCTTTTACAAACAAATTACCATGAGTAAAAGTCTGCTTAATATCTTTTGGATTTGTACGTATTAATCTTAATTCTATCATATTTTATTAATCATGTTTCCTCATTTATAAAATAATGCAGCGGAATGTTTATTTCACCACCATCTCTAGTGTACATCCCGTATTCCTGTAATAATCTTTTCATTTTTTCTTGAATGATATTTATATTTTGCTCAATTCGTGCTAATTTAGTAAGTTCAATTTCCCTTTGCCTACCTTCCAATTTATCTAATCGCTTGTTAATAATATTATAACGTTCCTCTGTTAATACTGAAAATTCAGCGTACATCTTTACAAATTGATTAAATTTTACCTGATCTACTTTGCTGCCTTTCATATTATCAATAGCCTTTGTATTGCTTCGAATAGTATCTTTTTTAAATTTATAACCAGATATTAGACCAGTTGCCATTAACAAAACAAATCCAGATATAATTGTAATTATTATTTTTTTTAGATCATTATTTGGCATAGTTTAGTTCGTTTCAATGTATATTATTTATTAAACTGCTGGAAATTAATTGCAATCCCGACTGTTAAACTCATTGCCTTCGCAAAGCCTAACTGTTGTCCTTGCAAAGCCTTATCATAATAATTGCTATTACCTATATAGTTCAAATCATTTCCTGCTGCCATGTTATAAGCATAATCAAATATCGCAAATCGTATAAATGTATACTCAAATAAATACCATGCCCAGTTATCTCTATTAACATCAATTATTAAAGGAATAGATAATGTAACTCCAATACTTAAAGCGTTGCATAAATGCCCCATATCTTTGTTTCCAGAATTATTAAATCCATCACCAATCGAATTTAAAACTATCGAACTTGTAAATAATCCTAATCTTAGCCAGTTATCATTCCTTATCTCACGCTGTGTTTGACTAAATCCATTTAGACTAACTAATATTAATAATATGGTTAATAGTTTTGTCATTTTGTTTTTATAATAGATTCGATTATTTCAGGAATTATCTTAACATCACAAGTCGCAATACCATCAATATTATATATTTTATTTACTTCTATATCTTTAATATCTTCTAATATCGGAAGTAAATTAATGTCAAGTTCGCTTAATTCATTTACAGTTATTATCTTTGAATTTGTTTCAATCTTTACTGCATTGAAATAATTATGAATAATACAATCCCCTAAATCATTTATTACCACTACATATTTATTTTCTATTATCATAATCTTATGGATTTGTTATTATTGTACATCCTTCATGAACATAGCCACTATCTGTTGTTTCAAGTTTAGTAACAGCTATATCCGAAGCAGCCGTCCTTGCTGCACTTGAACCTGTTAATGTAATTGTTTTTCCTGATAAGGAATTTGATGCAGCCATATCAATAAGCATATTGTCTATTTCTGTTGAGTCATATCCGTAGCCTGCGGATGGTTGTATGTTAATAGTTGCATTACCCCACGTTGCTCCTGATGTGTAATCTATCATGGTGCAAGGGACTAAATAACAATAAGGTGTTAAATCTGAAACTATTGGGTTTAAATCTCCTGCTAAAGTGTTTGAACCTGTAACAATTAAAAAAGTTAAAGAAGTTAATCCTGTTATTGAACCTGATAAAGTATTTGAGCCTGTAACCTGTAAACGAGTCAAAGAAGTTAATGCTGCAACTGAACCTGATAAAGTGTTTGAGCCTAAAACACGTAAATAAGTCAGAGAAGTTAATGCTGCAACCGAACCTGATAAAGTGTTTGAGCCTGTAACATATAAATAAGTCAAAGAAGTTAATGCTGCAACTGAGCCTGATATAGTGTTTGAGTCTGCAACATATAAATAAGTCAAAGGTGTTAATTTACTAATATCACCATCTAAACTAGCTGCATTAGTTGAACTTGTCCAAGCATTCCATTCAGTAATCTTATTCTTTGGAATACTTAATACCGAAGTTCCCGAAGTAACTTTTAGATAAATTGTTCGTGCTGCTCCTGTCGTTACATCCCACGTAGAACTTTCATTTAACGTTCCTGCCGCATCTGTGTAAAATTTACCTGCTCCATCTAAGGATAAAGTCATGTCCTCACTTACGGTTAAAGTAAGAGTTGAAACTCCTGTCCCATCTCCTGTTGAAGTTAAATCAAATGTAGTATAATTGCTTGTTACTCTTTGCCCTGCAATAAGCGAATTGCCGTAACAAAGACCTTTATTGTTTAGCAATCCTTCTCCTTTATTAAGTGAATTTACTAATGTCATAAATAATTAATTTTAAACTAAATCTTTAACATAAGTTAAATCATACCCTGCTACATTAATTGTAGTTACAGTTCCAACAAATGCAATATATTTCGGTAATGTATCAAAAGGGTAATAACTATCTTCTGTCAATGCTTCACTTGCTGGCGTTAAACTTGCTGCATTTGTTACCGTTGATGGTTCGTTTTCAGTTCCGTAAACTATTACAGAAGTAACTCCGTGTAGCTCTATTCTGGCTGTTTGACCAATATTTGAAGAGCTGTGAGCCTTTGTTAAGTATAATTTTCCTGTTACTATTGCCATGATAATTTGTTTTTATTAATATAATAATCTATATCCGTTTAATTGTGTCATTCCTGCTATTGTTAATTTTGTTTCTATTTCTTGTGCTTCTGTTAAATTTGCTGCTCCAATTACATATAAATCTGATAAAACAACAGTGCTAAATGCCACTGCTGTAATTGATAGTCCTAAACTATATTTTAAACTAAAAACCTTTAAAGATGTTGCATTTAAAAATGCATTAGATCCAATTGTGGTTATGCTTGGCAAATAAGCATCAATTAAAGAGTTGCATCCAGAAAAACCGCCACTGCTAATAGTGGTAGCACTTTGAAAATTAACAGTAATTAAAGAGTTGCACGAATCAAAAGCTTGTAATTCAACCGATATTAATGATTCAAAATCAATACTTGATAATGATTTGCATAATCTAAAACAACTAGCCCCTATACTTGTAGCATCTGGGAATATTGCATTAACTAATGATGCGCAAAATTCAAAAGCATTGTCTCCTATTGTAGTAGCAATTGGAAATGTTATATTAACTAACGATTCGCACGATTGAAAAGACTCATTTCCTATTGTATTAACATCTGGGAATATTGCTGAAGTCAATGATACACAAGATTTAAATGCCGTATTTCCAATTACTGTAGCTCCTAAAAATACAGCACTTGTTAACGATGTGCAATTTAAAAAAGTATTTATATTTATTGTTGTTACATTTGGGAATCGTGCGTATAACAAGGATGTACAACCATTAAATGCCGCTCCACCTATACTAACAGCACTAATTAAATAAAATTCTTTTAAATAAACACATGTATTAAATGCTGTAGCTGGAATTGCTGTATTATAATTAGTTCCTCCTATTATAGATATGTATTTATCTTTATCTGATAATAATGCCCCAGTTGTATCTATCCCTTGAAAATCTCCTATTATTGTTATTAAATATGTTCCTGCACTAGCAAAATTTAAAACTTTAACTCCACCTGTATCAGTATAATCTAATATTTCACTTCCATCACCTTTTAAGATTGAATATGTATATGAAGCATCTGTAGCTATATGTAGATTATTATTGCCAGAAACAGCTTCAAATGTTATATATGTCCTGTCAGGATAAAAAGGATAATCATTTATGCCTAAAGAGTTTCTTACTAAAGCTATTTGAGTAGCTGTAAAATCCTCTGTTTTTCTTGCCGTTGTCGGCGTTGATATATCTGCCATAATTATAATGTTGTTAATGCTGTTGCTAATGTATCATCAATTGCCCATGCTAAACTATCATCTAAAGCAATTGCTGTTAATACTTCTGTTTGATCATATAAAACTACCTGTAATGGTTTTAAACTCATTGCTAAATTTATTGCACTTGCATAAAGAGTAGTCGAAAGTTCACCGGATATTATAAATGAATTATAAGATAATGAACCAATACTAAAAGAACTCTTTTCATCTCCAAAAAAATTAGCATATAAATAACCGTCACCAGCCCCTAAAGAATTATATTCAATGTCAATTCCTGTGAATCCAGAATCTATTAAAGTATTATAAATATAATCTCGAGATAATCTATTATTAGACTGAGGAAACATCATATATGTTTTTACATAAATTCTGCGATCTTCTAAAGTTGAAAATTCAGGTGGTGTAATTTCATATCTACGCTCCCAGGGTTCGGGGTCGAAATTCTCATTTACATACCAAACTTGATCATTAATAGTTAAAATAGCATAATCTTTAATAGATTCAATCGCATTTGCCAAAACCTCATAGAACGTCTTACTAAAGAGTATGCTTCTAAAGGCTTTGCCGTCCGGCTTTATTTTTATTAAAAATTTATACCAATCCATTATACGAAACTTATTAATTCCAAACGAGGACATTCACCATAATATAATGGCAATGCAGGGGCATTTGATGGTAATAATTCTGTTGGATAAGTCGAACCGCCCCTATAACCTACTACATATTTGCTCATTACTGAATATACTGTCGTTAGTAATATATCAATTTGCATATCTATACTATCAAATGTAATTGATGCATTTGCTAAAATCTGAATAATATCAACTAAAGCTATTGTATTTTCTAAAGTGTTTAAATCATCACTTAATTGTATATATTTATTTACAGTGTGTAAAAACGGTCTTTTTATCTCTAAATAATTTCTAACAACATCTTCAATATCGCTTTGTTGTAATACATCTCCGTTTGTGATTATTAACTTAATCCCTGTAATTTGAACAGGCAAAACATAAGTTGTATTTACAAACTCAAAAAACCCAACTGGCGGCTGGCTTTTACCGTTAATATCATATTTTATTGAATCAATGGCATCCGCAATTAAACCAGCCGTAGGAATTAATACAGCATTATCTGTTGATTCACAATAAATCACTGCTTTACCAGCCTCGCCATCGGCTGTATAAGGATAACCTGTTTTTAATCCATTTACATTTGCAACCCAAACTTTATAATCACTTGCATTTCCATTTCCTAATCGTAAACGTTCATAAGCTATTACAATTGCTCTATAATCTTCTATTGGTTCGGTATCGGTTGCATTTTCTACAACTTCTGTTACTGTTATTTCACTTTCTGCATAAGTCAAAGTTTGTTGAGCCGTTGGAACGTCACTTATTTGTAATAAATTTGCCGTTCCTGCGATCATTGCTCGTATAGTAATGTCCGCACCACCAGCAACCAAAGAAATAGATTCATATTTATACAAAGTACCATCAATCTCAAAGGTAAAAATTGTTCCTGCTGGTATATTGCCGCCCGGAACTTTGGCAATAGTTGAACATTTATACTCTCCTTTGATTGCTTCGTAAAGTCCACGCCCTATTTTATCCTGTCCAACTTCTAATAGTTTTGCAGCTTGCATCGACCCCACCCAAACATTATTAGCAAGTGCATTTATCATCTTAACAAGTAAGTATAAGCCCGCTGTGATAACTTTTGAAACAACTATCATACTGTAACCAGCTTCATCAACTGGTATTCCTAATTTATTGCACCAATCGGTTATTATTTGAGTATATAAGCTTTCAAATGTCATGTTTTATTAAGTTTAAATGTCATACATTATATATTTAATATTATCCAAACTTTCCTTTGTTTTCGTATAAATGAAATTAAAAGCATCTGTATTACCTGTTAATTCTACCATTATCATAATAGCATTATTTGAATAAGCAACTATTGAAGCATTTTTAACCTCTATTTTAGGATTTTTACTTGTAAATCTATCTAAATCATCTGATACAGCTTTTTTTATCAAATTTATATCACTTATTGAATTAGAATTATGAGTTCTTAAAGCATTTTCTGTTCTGGACGCCACTTTTTCAGATTGAACACTGAAAGCAGAATCCGCCCACCAATCCGGTGAACTTGTGCCAAAAAAACAAGCATATAATTCACTATAAATGCCTTCATCAATAATGTAATCACTTCGTTTAAAAACAAAATAACCACCATCTAAAGTATCTATTAATTGTAAATTATGCATTTCCTGTTGTTACTACATTTATACCTGTTCCTTCAACTTCTAATGCGAAATTACCGCCTGTTTTATCAACTACATTTACTGTTATTGTGCCATTTACAGGTTTAGAATTTCTTTGAGTTGCTCCGCTTTGTGTTACTACTGATTGAGGAGCGTTATTAATATCTTTTTGATCGCTTACTATATTATTTTCGTTAGTTATTGAACTTACTGCTAATTCTCTTTGCACAATTTTTGATGATCCTTCGCTAATATTTGCATCCTTTAAAATTGATGTATAAAATTTACCAGACCATTCTTTTTTTGCAGCATCAGTATTTTTTTCAATTACATCTGAATTTTTGTCTAAAGCACCTGTTAATTTATCTTCTTTAGTTATGACTTCCAATTCTTTTGCTAAAGGTGAACTATCGACTATTTCAATTTCTTTTTTTGCCGAAATACCTAATTCTTTTTGGGTTTCTTTGCTAAAAAAATTAATAATATCCTTAATTGGTTGCAGTGCCACGCCACTTACTTTTTTTATCCAATCCCAAACTTTAGAGAATTGATCTCCAACCCACTTTAAAGCATCTCCAACGGCTTGAAAAGCAAATTTTATTCCATTTATGCCACCCCTTGCAAATTTAGCAAACAAATTATCAGATGTTTTTACCCAGTTGATTAAATTTTTAAAAATATCTATTACTAAATTTATAGCTCCTTTTATTAACTTAAATCCTACAATCAATGGATAAATAGAAGCTCTTATGAATTTAGCAAACCAATTGTCTGATTCCTTAACCCACGTTACTATTTCCTTCCAATGAGTTATTAATAATACTATACCCACAACTAATGCTGCGATTCCTGCAATTATCCAAACTAAAGGGAATCCATAAAATGCAGTATTTAATAACCATTGAGCCGCCGTTGCTATTCCTGTTACTACTTTATAAGCAGTTAATGCAGCTGCATTTAAAGCTATTCCTTTTGTCATAGTTCCAAATAAAGCACCTGTTATACCCATAACAATATTATAAGCTACCATAGCAGCATTAGAAAGTAATACAACCGCTTTAAAAGCTACAAAAGCAATAGTAATCCATTTTAAAACTTTTAAGAAAAATAACGCTCTATTTGCTAGTTTTCTTATTCTTAATTCAGCTTCATTTAAAGTTCCTGCCATCTTTTCAGTACCAGTTGCAATAGATAATATTTCACTGGCAACCCTTACAGATGTTTTTAAGAAATTACTAAACTTTCCAGTTCCATCTTCTAAACCTAAAATCCATCCTTCCCAAGCACTTTTTAAAAGAGTAACAGAACCTTTTAATGTATCTAATTGTTTTTTTGCAGCTTCTCTTGCGGCCCCTGTTGATTTTATTATCTCAATTTCTAAATCAGCAGTTTCTTGTAGTTTTGAAGCTAAAATAGCACCAGAAACAGAAGCGCGAACCCCGAACTTATCATTTGCAGCCGTTAATTTATCTTGACTGTTTACTATTTCATCCAGTATTTGATTGTAATCTAAACCTTTTGCGGCACTCTTTATGAATATATTTTTCAATGCTGTCGATGAAGTTGAAGCATCAATACCAGCATCAGAAAGCTTTCCTAATAACGAAAGTAGTTTTGTAAATGGTATTCCAGCGGCATTTGCAGCACCAGCAACATTTGGCAAGCCTGATTCTAATTTCTCAAAATTTAAAGCACTCTTTTGAGTTGATTTTGTCATTTGATCTATAATAGCAGGAGCATCAGCTGAATCAAGATACCCAAAGGTGCTTACCATAGCACCAACCAATTCAGCTGTTTTTGATAATTCGCCATTCATCGCAATAGAACCAGAAATAGTGGCTTCGGTCATATTTATAACCTGAGGCGTTGCGAATCCTAAACGAGCAAAAGCCTCTTGAAGTCCTACGACCTCCGTAGATGATTTTGCCGTAACCGATCCAAGTCTTTTTGCTTCATCAGACAAGGCTTTTAGTTCAGGTCTGGTTGCATCTGCTAATATTGATGATAAACTAGCATTTGCCTGCTCAAAATTAGCAATTACTCCTATTATATTTCTTAATCCTGCAAGTACAACCGTGAAACCTAATATCAATCCCAAACCACCAAGTTTTTTAGATATACCCCTAAACACCCTATTTACAGATGCATTCATAGTGTTAAGTGAAACTAATACTCGTTTTGATTGCATTCCAACACCACGTGCAAAGGCTTTAAAGCTAAATCCTGCTACCTTAGACTCAATAGTAATATTTCGAGACATTCTACCATAAGCCTTAGTAATCTTATTGACAGTCTTACTTGACTTGTCAACAGATACTAAAACCGTTTTCAGGGTAAATGCTTTCATGTTAAAAAATACCCCAGTTAAGGGGCTATTTTATAGGTTTGTTTGTTTTTGCTATTTCTTTTAAAATTTCGTTGTATAAAAAGAATAATCCTCTGTAATTTTCATCTTGAAATTCTAAATTCTCAACATCTTCGGGTAACCATTTGTAATTTAATAAAACAGTACCCCTTATAGTTTCTATTGATTCATACAATCCTATTAAACTATGCTTTTTTACTTCAGTTTCACTTTGCTTATTGCCGCATAATTGCAGTACAGTAAGTTTAATTACGAAAAAAATTGTAACAAGTCAATAAAAGCATGTAATCTTTATTATGAATCTTTTTTTCTGAGATACTTTCAGCATTTAAAATAACTGAACGTCCGCCGATTTCGATATTTGCAAACGAAGCAGCTAAACAAGCTCTGGTAAAAGATTTCTGAGATTCAATATCCTTTTTTAAAACTTTAATTCCTTTTGTAAAAATACGCTCTCTGGAATCATTTTTTTCAAAAAGAATCTTAACACTATCGGTTAATTTTTCACCATCAGAATTTAGTATTGATCTACGCAATTTAATGTTAATACCATCATTTTCAATAGTTAAAATACCGTTTTTAGTATAAGTTATCAAAGCACGAAAATCATCCAAAGAATCTTCTGTAATGGCTTCAAATTCCATTAACTCACAAGTATCAATAAGAACAGATTTTAACTGAGTAAAAATTTCAGCTTCCTGCTCGTCCAGTTCTTCTAAAAACTCATCACTTAAAGACTTTTTAACTTCTTTTTTGATAGGTTCTTTTATCTCTGCCTTAACGCTATTCGTAGCGTTTTTTTTCATTTCATCTATTCCTGCCATAATTAAGTTGTTATCCAATCTTGAGCACTTTCGAAATTTAATTCTAAAGTTCCAGTTCCATTATAAACAATAGGGTCTGCAAAAATACCTACATTTGAATAAATATCGCCATTAGTCATAACAATATTAGCAGGAACATCCGAGTTTGGATTAACTTTTGCATTATCAATACAGCTTTTTATTAATGGCATATCTGAATTTTGATAAGCAAAAACACCTTTAATATAAGCTCTTTCTGTAACATGATTCTTTATTAATTGTCCATCATTGGTCATTCCAACTCCTGAACTTTCAATATGTCCAACAAACAATTTCATTTCTGGGTCTTCACCTGCTTTTGCAGATAACGTCAACTCACCCTTTGGAGTTTTTACAAACATTGTTTGTATTTTTACTGATATATAACTCATTATTGATAGAATTTATTTACTTGAATTTCATTTGCTATAATTCTTAATAAACTAGTTATTAAGTTGGGAGAAAGTACGTTAAAACGTCCTGCATTTGTTGGGTCGATACCTACATCAAGATTATCTTTTGCATAATCAAAATCGGCAATATAACCAGCATTTACAAATGGCTTAATAATTTCATTTAATATACCAGCTTTATAAAGGTCTGGACTTGTAATTAAAGCACTTGGTAATGCATTTGGAGCAATAGTTTTATTCTTTTGCTTTGCATTAAACTTTTTAAACTGATCTAATATGTTAAAAATAATCATATTATCACGTACATATCTGAATATTGGATCAGTTTCGCCGGCTGGATGATAAGTTGTTATAATATCACCTGCATAATAATTACCTTCTTTAAAATTGATAGTTGAACACCCGTCACCTACTAAAGTATCTCTAAAATCATAATCGATAATATCACCTACGTCCAAATCTTCTGGTGCTGTTGATGATGGTATTACATCTTCTAATATATCCTGTTTTGGGTCACCATTTGACTTTTTAACAAATATACCTAATGCGTTCGCACCGTTTATAAATGGTATATCTTGTGAATTTGGAAGAGGTAAATAAACGTTAGTATTATAATCTAATCTTCCAGAGGTAACTGCTTGTAATGTTGCTAAAACAGCCGTATCACTTGCAGTCCACGCCACACATGGTGTCATATTTTCGGATGCATATTTACCCGTACCAGCCGCAGCAGTTCCGTTAAATGTTTCAAACTCATCCAATATCGCATTTGCTGCGCCGTTTCCTAAACAATTCAAAATATGTGGATACCAGTCATTTTGGAATTTTGCTAATTCAGTAGTCGGTATAACTTCGCCTGTTCCCGGTGTTTTAACCGTTGCAAATGTAATACCTTCAGATGTATTTGAATATTCAGTTACATTAATAACCGCTGAACTTTGACCTAGCCATTTAGTTTCAATATTAACATCAAATGTTACAGGCGTTATCGCACCTCCTAAAACAGGTAGGTTAATTTCTGCATTAATCGCAGTATTAATAGTTGTAGCTACTTGCTCTAATGTTTGACCTAAAACTAAGCTTATAGAAAGTAGTTTTCCATTAATATTTAGTATTAAAGTTCCTGTTTTCGTTATAGCAGCACCTGTTCCGGTTAATGCTGTAATGGTTGCTGTTCCTGCACCTGCCTCTGGTACAAAGAAAAATTTAGTTTCAACACCTACGCTTAATTCATCAATAAGGGTTTTTGCAACTAAATGAGC
>JAQIBH010000076.1 GCA_027859205.1 Bacteroidales bacterium
CCTAACCCTAAAGGGTGAAAGCTGAAAAATCAACCTGTTCCCTTTAGGGAGTAAGGGTAAAAACAGGTTGATTTTGTGTAAAAGCTTAATCTGTCAAATTAGAATTAGTTAGATTCGAGAATTTGAAATAACTCATCTAATTTTGGAGTTAATATTATTTCTGTTCTTCTATTTTTCTTTCTTGCATCAGGAGCTTTTGAATTAATAATAGGATGATATTTACTACGTCCTGCTGCAACAATTCTGTCTCCGTCAATTTCTTTATTATTCATTAAAATTCGTACGATAGCTGTTGCTCTTTTAACACTTAAGTCCCAATTGTCTTTTGTAGAGGCACTTGAAATCAAAGGTACATCATCAGTATGACCTTCTACCATAATATTAATATCGGGATTAACAGCCAAAACATCTGCAAGTTTTTTTATCGCACTTATACCTTTTGGATCTACAACTGTGCTCCCCGATTTAAATAATAGTTGCTCATCAAGTGACACATATACTTTACCATTCTTCATTTCAACAGCAAGTCCCATATCAACAAAACCCATTAAAGCGTGGGAGACTTTTTCTTTCAGAGCATTTACAACCGAGTCTTTTTTATGTAAAATACTTTCAAGTTCAGCTAATCTTTTGGTTTTAACTTCTAACTCTGTTTTGTACTTATCAAGATTATTTTGTTCCAAACGCAAATTATCTTCTAGTTTTCTTAATCGATCTTCTTTTTCAATAATATTAGTCTGAGTATTTTGAAGTTCCTCAAGCAATTTTTTTGTTTCAGAAATATTACCGCTTAACAACTGATCTTGTGTTTGTTGCAAATTCCCGTATTGCCTGTTTAATTTGTCGTATTTAATATCCAAAGTTTTTAATTTATTTTCTCGCTCGAGGCTATCTTTACTTAATTCTTTAAGCTTTTTATTCGCAATGTCAGACTTTGATTTCAGCTCAGTATTAGCAATTTCCAGATGTTTATTATCTTCTTTTGTTATTTCCAATTCTTCATCACATTTATCGCTTTTTAATTGAAGATCTTCAAATTGTTTTGTAGGCACACAACTTGCAAAGGCAAGAAAAACAATAAGAATTAGGATTTTTGATTTAGTTTTAATTTGCATTTTAACTATTTTAGATTAGGATTGTTAAATATATGAAAATTTGCATTAAGCAAATATATAAAATAAGAGAAGGTTTATCTCGTTAATACTAAGTAAAAATATTCATATCTTTGCATCGATTAATACTATGGCATGTCAACAGATTTATTAAAAAAAATATTATTCCCAGAGGATTTAAAGAAACTTGATCTAACCGAGCTTCCAGAATTAAGCAAGGAATTAAGGCAATTTATTATTGATATTGTTTCTTCAAATCCGGGACATTTTGGCGCTAGTTTGGGTGTAGTGGAATTAACAATTGCTTTGCACTATGTATTTAATACGCCTTATGATAGAATTGTTTGGGATGTTGGACATCAAGCATACGGACATAAGATACTAACCGGACGACGGGATGAGTTTCATACAAATCGAAAACATAATGGTTTAAGTGGTTTTCCCAATATTTTTGAAAGTGAATATGATTCTTTTGGAGTAGGACATTCATCTACTTCAATATCGGCAGCATTAGGCATGGCAAAGGCAGCTGGATTTAAAAATGAGGAAGATCGACAAATAGTTGCTGTTATTGGTGATGGCTCTATGACTGCCGGATTAGCTTTTGAGGGATTAAATAATGCCGGAATAGAAAAAACAAATCTACTTGTTATATTAAATGATAACAATATGGCAATTGACCCTAATGTAGGGGCGCTTAAAGAATATTTACTTGATATTGCGACTTCTAAAACATACAACAAGCTAAAAGATGATGTGTGGAATTTGTTAGGTCATCTTAATAAGCTTGGACACAATTACAGAAAGCTAGCCCAACAAATCGACAATGCTGTAAAATCGCTTTTATTTAAACAAAGTAATTTATTTGAGTCATTAAACTTTAGATACTTTGGTCCTGTTGATGGTCATGATGTTGTTTACTTAACCAAAATCTTAACCGATTTAAAAAATATAAAAGGCCCAAAATTATTACATGTCATAACACAAAAAGGTAAAGGATTTAAACAAGCTGAATTAAATCAAACCACATGGCATGCTCCAGGTAAATTTAATAAAGATACGGGAGAGATATTAAAAATTAAAACGGATAAGCCTTTACCACTAAAATACCAAGAAGTATTTGGACATACCTTATTAGAATTAGCAAAACTAAATGAGAAAATAGTTGGTATTACTCCTGCCATGCCTTCTGGTTCATCACTAAATATAATGATGAAAGAAATGCCAGAACGAACTTTTGACGTTGGTATTGCAGAACAGCATGCTGTAACTTTTTCGGCTGGTCTGGCAAAAGAAGGAATGTTACCATTCTGTGCTATTTATTCTTCATTTATGCAAAGAGCTTACGACCAGGTAATCCATGATGTTGCCATTCAAAACCTTAATGTTGTTTTTTGTCTTGATCGTGGTGGTTTGGTTGGTGAGGATGGAGCAACGCATCATGGAGCCTATGATTTAGCCTATATGCGAAGTATTCCAAATATTACAGTTTCGGCTCCAATGAACGAAGAAGAACTGCGTAATTTAATGTATACTTCTCAGTTGATTGATAAAGGACCATTTTCAATTCGATATCCCAGAGGAAGAGGTGTAATGTCCGAATGGAGAACGCCATTTAAAGAAATTAAAGTGGGAACAGGTCGATTAATTCGAAAAGGATCTGACATTGCTATACTAACAATTGGGCACGTCGGAAATCATGTTGTTGAAGCTTCAAAAGCATTAGAAAAAAAGCACATTGATTTTGCACATTATGATATGAGATTTGTTAAGCCAATTGATAAAGATCTTTTGCACGAAATAGGAAAGAATTTTAAAAATATTATTACTATTGAGGACGGAACTGTTGTTGGTGGTTTTGGGAGTGCAGTTCTCGAATTTATGAGTGAAAACGGATACACAGTAAATATAAAAAGATTAGGTATTGCTGATCAGTTTGTAGATCATGGAACACCACAAGAATTACATCGTGAGTGCGGTTTTGATGTTGAGGGAATTATAAAAGCTGTAACAACGATGAATAAACCAAATTTATTGTCGAATGTAGGATAGTTTTATTTCAGAAAAATTTGCGTATCTCAAACTATTCCATATTTTTGCATTCCGAAAGTTTATTAATTTAATGCCTGGATGGCGGAATTGGTAGACGCGCTGGTCTCAAACACCAGTGAACGCAAGTTCGTGTCGGTTCGATCCCGACTCCAGGTACAATAAATGAACACAGCCCTCTTTTTGAGGGTTTTTTTTATATCTTTAAGCGTGTAAAAATTAAGGTAATGAGTAATGATAAATTGCTAAATCCATTGAACGAAAAACAAACTGAGTACGACAAACGATATCTGGAAATGGCTCATGTTTGGGCTAAAAACTCATATTGTAAACGTCGTCAGGTTGGTGCACTTATTGTTAAAGAGAAAATGATTATCTCAGATGGTTATAACGGGACACCATCTGGATTCGAAAATATTTGCGAAGACGAAGAACATTTAACAAAACCATACGTTTTACATGCCGAGGCCAATGCAATAACTAAAGTTGCTAAATCAAATAATAGTTCAGAAGATGCAACTTTATATGTTACAACTTCTCCTTGTTTGGAGTGTTCCAAATTAATAATTCAAGCAGGAATAAAAAGAGTTGTTTTTACAGAAAAATATAGAATTGAAGATGGACTGAGGTTATTAGAAAGAGCGAATATCGAAATCAATCACATTAAAATAAAAGATTAAATAACTATGAATAAAAAGTTAAATAAAATATATCTCCCGATATTTTTTGCAATAGTACTTGTATCGGGAATTTTTTTAGGGAAAGCACTCAATAACAATCCACATACAAATTACGCACATTTATATCGTGCCAATAATAAGCTAGGTGTAATAATTGATTACATTGAAACTCGCTATGTTGACACTATTTCAAGGTCAACCTTAGAAGAATCAGCCATCCCTGCGATTTTGAAAGAATTAGATCCACATTCAGTTTATATTCCAGCCGAGGATATGAAAGCAGTTGATGAAGATATGAGAGGGAATTTTGAAGGTATTGGAGTTGTATTTAATCATCAAACTGACACAGCAATTATAATTAGTGTAATTACAGGTGGCCCTTCAGATAAAGTTGGAGTTCTTGCAGGAGATCGTATAATAATGGTAAATGATTCTTTAATTGCCGGACAGAATATGCCAAGCGATAATGTTGTTGCTATGTTAAAAGGGGAAAAAGGAACAAAAGTTAAGGTAAGCCTCGAAAGGAAAAATGTTCCGAATCTAATTGATGTTGAAATCATTAGAGATAAAATTCCATTATATAGTGTAGATGTTTCATATATGATTGATGATGAAATAGGTTTTATTAAAATTAATCGTTTTTCAGGAACCACATTTAAGGAGTTTATCGAAGGGGTAGAAAAATTGCAGGATCAGGGGCTTAAAAAACTCATTTTAGATTTAAGAGGAAATACCGGTGGATATATGGTAGCTGCTACAAATATTGTTGACCAATTTTTAGAGGCAGGAAAGATGATTGTATATACACAAGGAAAATCAAGTCCCAAACAAGATATTTATTCAACATCAAGAGGTGTTTGTAAAGATGTTGAATTAATTGTTTTGCAGGATGAGTTTTCTGCATCAGCAAGTGAAATATTGTCTGGTGCAATGCAGGATAATGACAGGGGAACCATTATTGGCCGCAGATCGTTTGGTAAAGGATTAGTGCAAGAGCCGTATCAATTTTCAGATGGATCAGTTATACGTCTTACAATTGCTAGATATTATACACCAACCGGTCGTAGTATTCAAAAGCCATATAGCGATAATAAAGAAGATTATTATGATGATTTAAATGAAAGATATCGTCATGGAGAATTTCTGGAAGCTGACAGTATTCACTTTGCCGATTCATTAAAATATGTTACTCCAGGTGGGAATATTGTATATGGAGGCGGAGGTATAATGCCAGATATTTTTGTACCACTTGATACTACCGGTTATTCAAAGTATTATGCCGAAACGGTTAGTAAAGGAGTACTTTATAATTTTGCATTTAAATATGTCGATGAAAAAAGAAATTTCTTCACTGATTATAAAGACGCTGTGTCTATTAATGATTATCTTGAATCTATTAATATTTTTGATCAATTTGCTGATTTTGCAGAACAAAATGGCGTTTCTAAAACCACAAATGGGTTTAACCATTCAAGACATTTGGTTAATACTCGGTTAAAAGCCAATATCGCCAGGAATATTATTGATAATAACGGATTTTATCCAATTATTAAAGATGTTGATGCAACTTTAAAAATAGCGATATCTTATTTTAAAGAGAATTAAATAAATTAAAAATATGTTAATGTAAGTTTTAATTACTAAAAATAAAGTTTAAACATTTAGTTTTATTGACTACAGCCGACTTTCTTACATGAGAGTCGGCTGTTATTTTTTATTTTACAATGGTTTATTTAATACAAAGTGTAATAAATAAAAAAGATTTGTGTCATAAGAGTAGATTTTGAATTAAAAAAATTAATAACATAAATTAAAAAATGATGAAAACACTAAAAATTAAAACAGTAAGCGTAATTGTAATTGCAGTATTAATGATTGCGGGTTCAAATTTGTATGCACAGCAAGGTAGAAATTATTCAAGACAAGGTCAAGGAATGAACCAAAAGCAAGGACAGGGAATGAATCAAATTGGATCGTGCCAAGCAATTCTTGATTTAACTGAAGACCAAGATAGTAAAATTGATGCTCTTCGTTTAGAACAAATGAAAGAAAGAACGGCTTTTAGAAATCAAAAAAATGAATTAATGGCTAAAAAGCAAACTTTAATGGCTTCCGACAATGCTGATATGAAAGAAATTAATGCTGTTATTGATCAAATGACAAACGTTCATAGTAAAATGATGAAAGCTTCTGCAAAACATCATCAAGATGTACGAAACTTATTAACTGATGAACAAAAAGTTATTTTTGATAGCAAACCAATGCGTGGACATAAGAATGGCAAAGGTAATGGACATGGATACAACCATGGAAATTGTTCTAAACAAGGAAAAGGTCAGGATGCAGGATACAGTAGAGGTAATGGCCGAGGACAAAACAATAGTATTGATAATGATTAAAAGATTTTATACTTAAACAAGGGGGGCAAATTTGCCCTCTTTTTTATTTTACTTTTCTAGATATTCAGAAATATCATTTGCAATTTTTAGGTTTTTGATATTTTTTCTTTTCAAGCTTTACAGTCAGTTAAAATAAATTGCGAAATAATATTGATCGACTCTGCCTTTTCTTCGATGAATCCCATATGTCCGGAATTTTCTAGAACAGATAATTGTGAGTTTTTTGGAAGTTTAATTTGGGAAACAACAACATTAAAATTGATATAATTATCTTTTTTGCTTACAATATACAAAAACGGGGTTTTAGTATTTTTTAATGATTCTGATAAATCAGGTCGATTCATCATTGCATGCAGATTCGCAATTATTCCTTCTGTTGATGTAAGCAAAGCTATTTTTATAGAGTTTTCTATTTCATGTTTAAATAATTGGTGATTATCGTTTGCAAATGCAGTTGGAATATTAAAGTTAGCAATAAGATTTTTCTTACCATCTTTTACAAACTCAATTTCTCGCAATCTTTTCTTTTTAGTTTCTATCGTATCTGCAAATGGAACTGAATGGAAAAGACAAAACCCAGTTAATAATTGGGGAAATAATTTATGAAACATTAAGGTTAAGTATCCACCCATGGAATGACCAATCATAAAACATTTATCAATATTAAGTTTCTGCAAACATTTAAAAATAATATCTGAGAGAACTTCCATTGAATGAAATTCAGAAATTACTTCACTATTTCCATGACCCGGAATATCAAAAGAAATTACTCTATGTTTTACAGAAAGCTTAATGGCAAAATCTCTCCAAATTTCTAGGGACTCTAAATATCCATGTAAAAGGATAATTGGATTTCCATTCCCGATATCGGAAAAATAAACTTTTTTGTTATTGATTAATAAGTGTGATTTCATTAAGAATTAACCCAAATTTTTGCAATTTCAATAGAGTCAAATATTTTTGTTTCCCAATCACTTCCGGTCATATATTGATCATATTCCGAAGTTATCTCTTTTATATAATTATTCTTGGTTACTATTGCAATTTTCATTTCTTTTTTAATTTCAGATTGCGATTTATCCATCATTGCAATTATCTCAATATCATAAGATGATATATTAAAATCATCTATATCCAGAAAATCAAATATTTGGTAACAGATTGAATCAAAATTGGCATTACTTAAAACATAGTTATTAGCATCTATTAAATCCTGAGCCGTTACAACTCCTCTAAATTTAACATAAACGCCCTCTTTATCCCAAATAATATTAAATGTCATGATGATATTTATTGTTAAATAATATTATGAAAATAGTGATAAAATGATAAATAGTATTAGTTGATTTATATTTCAATTCAGCTTAGCCATAAGTCGCTCAATTTCTTCTGTTTCTCTAGGAATATCTTGCATTAAATCTTTCGGATTTAAACCTACCACAATATTGTTTTCTATTCGAATCCCAATATTTTCTTCGGGTATATATATTCCCGGTTCACAGGTTAATATCATATCTTCTTCTAAAATAGTGGTTCTGTCGCCCACATCATGAACATCTAAGCCAATAAAATGACAAGTTCCATGTGGAAAATATTTTTTAAGCAAAGGCTTTTTAGGATCTTGTTTATTAACATCATCTTGAGTATATAATCCCAGTTTAATATGCTCATCCTGACAAAGTTTTTCAACTCTTTCGTTTATCTTGTTAATAGTAGATCCCGGAGTAAGCCAGCTTGTGGCTTTTTTCATAACTCTTAAAACAGCTTCGTAACATTCTTTTTGTCGTGGTGTAAATTTACCGTTAACCGGAATAGTACGCGTACAATCAGCAGCATAGTTTGCATATTCAGCACCAAAATCCATTAAAAGTAAATCTCCGTCTTTACATTTTTTATTGTTCTCAATATAATGCAAAACACAAGCGCTTTTACCACTTGCGATAATCGGAGCATAAGCATGCCCGTTTGCTTTATTCCATAAAAATTCGTGGGTTATTTCTGCTTCAACCTCATATTCAGTCACGTTTGGCTTAACAAATTTTAGAATTCTGTGAAAAGCTTTGTTCGTAATATCACAAGCCTCCTGCATAAGTTCTATCTCTTCTGATTCTTTTCTTAATCGAAGTTGTTTCATGATAGGAGCAAGTCTTCTTAAATCATGAGCAGGAAAATCTTTTTTTAAAGTATTTATGAATCGCTCATCTGCAGAAGCAATATCAGACTTAAACTTAGGATTCTCGTTTAAATTTAGATATACACTTTCTGCTTTTATTGTTAATTCACGAAATGTTAATTCAAAATCACTTAAATACTTAATTGTCTTTATTCCAGAAGTTTTACTGGCTTCTTCTTTTGTATATTTATGACCTTCCCAAACTGCTATTGTTTTGTTACTTTCAATAATAAATAGGATTTCTCTTAAAACTTTGTTAGGATGATTTGGACACAGTGTCAAAATTGTTTTTTCCTGATCGATCCCTGTTAAATAAAATAAATCCGAATTTTGATGAAATGGATGATGTTGATCTCCATTACGAGGCATCAAATCATTAGAATGAATAATGGCTAATGAATTTGAATGCAAGTTCTTAATAGTTTTTTTTCTGTTTTTCTCAAATAACGAGCTACTTAACTGAGGATATTTCATAGATTAGAACAGTTTTAAATTATTGCGATTGTGTTTATTAACATTGGAATTTCATATTTTAGCAAATATTTTTGTTTGTTATCATTATTCGATTCAAACTAATTTGCAATTTAACTAATGTTCTATAAAAATTAAATTCTATGAGCAAATTTTTTACTTCATCCATTGGACAAAAATTTTTCATGAGTATAACGGGGTTATTTCTCATGGTTTTTTTAAAAGTCCATTTAACAATTAATTCTTTATTGCTTTTTGGCGATGGTGAGTTATTTAACAGGGCTGCAAATTTTATGAGCAGCAACCCAATAATGAAAATCATTGAGCCGATATTAGCAATTGGATTTATTTTGCATATAATTTATGCAACTTTCATTACGCTTAAAAACCAAACGGCAAGGCCTCAGGGTTATAAAGTGGCAAGTAAAGCAAAAGCTTCATGGGCATCTAAAAACATGTTCATTCTTGGTGGCTTAGTTTTAGTTTTCTTGGTAATTCATATAGCTAATTTTTTCTGGAAAGTAAAATTCGGCGCAGTTGCTGCAATTACTTATAACGGAAATGAACTTCATGATGTTTACGGATTAGTAGCAGGATTGTTCAAAGGTTTTTGGTGGTATGACGTGTTGTATATTTTAGGTGCAATTTTCTTATTTCTGCATCTTACACATGGATTTTGGTCTGCATTTCAGACAATTGGCTGGGGAAATGAGAAATGGACATATAGATTAAAAGTAATTGCTTACATCTATGCAACAGTCGTTGCTGGTGGTTTTGCATTGATCCCATTGTATTTTTTAATAAAATACATTATTTAAATTAATAAAGTAAAAACTTACCTGCTGGCAAGCAGGTTGTAATACATACACTATGAGTAAAATAGATGCTAAAATACCAGAAGGTCCATTAGCTGAAAAGTGGACAAAATATAAAGCTACACAAAAATTGGTTAGTCCTAATAATAGGAAAAAACTGGACGTTATTGTGGTTGGAACAGGAATAGCAGGTGCACCTGCTGCTGCCTCATTAGCAGAAATGGGATATAATGTTAAAGTTTTTTGTTTTCAGGATTCTGCTCGTCGCGCACACTCAGTTGCTGCACAAGGAGGAATCAATGCTGCTAGAAATAATAAAAACGATGGAGATAGTGTTTATCGTTTATTTTATGATATGATTAAGGGTGGTGATTTTCGCGCACGAGAAGCAAACGTTTATCGTGCTGCTGAAGTAAGTAGCGAAATTATCGATCAATTAACTGCCCAAGGAGTTCCTTTTGCACGTGAATATGGTGGAACATTAGCCAACAGAACATTTGGTGGTGTTCAGGTTTCAAGAACTAATTATGCTCAAGGACAAACAGGACAACAAGTACTACTAGGTGGCTATTCTGCTCTTAAACGTCAAGTAGCTTTAGGTAAAGCAACGATGTATAGTCGTCAACAAATGCTTGATGTAGTTGTAATTGATGGCAAAGCACGAGGAATAATAACGCGTAATCTTGTTACTGGAGAAATTGAACGCCATGCTGCACATACTGTTGTATTAGCAACCGGCGGGTATGGTACAATATACTACTTATCTACTTTGGCAGTACAATCAAATGGTTCTGCGGCAATGCAAGCATACAGAAAAGGTGCAATGTTTGGAAATCCAAGTTTTATTCAAATTCACCCTACTTGTATTCCTGTATTAAACGAATATCAGTCGAAGTTGACTTTAATGTCCGAATCATTAAGAAACGATGGTCGTATTTGGGTTCCTAAAGCTGAAGGTGATAAACGCAGACCAAATGAAATTCCAGATGAAGAACGTGATTATTTCTTGGAACGTCGTTATCCTGCATTTGGAAATTTAGTTCCTCGTGATGTTGCATCACGTGCAGCTAAAGAGCGTTGCGACAATGGTTTTGGAATTGGGAAAACAGGTTTAGCTGTTTATCTTGATTTTAGAGATGCTGTTGCAAAACAAGGAAAAAAAGTAATTAAAGGTAAGTATGGAAACCTTTTTGATATGTATGAAAAAATTACTGGTGAAGTTCCATATGAAACCCCAATGATGATTTATCCTGCAGGTCACTATACTATGGGTGGTCTATGGGTAGATTATAATTTAATGACTACTATTCCTGGATTATTTGCAATTGGGGAAGCAAACTTCTCCGATCATGGCGCAAACCGTTTAGGTGCAAGTTCATTAATGCAGGGTGCTGCTGATGGTTACTTTATTGCTCCTTACACAGTATCAAATTATTTAGCTGACGAAATAACAACCAAAGTTCCTTCAACAGATTCTCCAGAGTTTGTTGAAGCAGAAAATGAAGCAAAAGCAATACTTGATAAATTTTTAAGTATAAAAGGGACGCAAACAGCAACTTCTTTTCATAAAAGATTGGGACATATCATGTGGGAATATGCAGGTATGAAACGAAACGAAGAAGGTTTGAAGAAAGCTCAGGGATTGATTACTGATCTTAAAAAGGAATTCTGGAGTGACTTAATAATTCCTGGTACAACAGCTGAAATTAATCAAGAGCTCGAAAAAGCTAGCCGAGTAGCAGATTTCATTGATTTAGCACTTCTTATTGTAAACGATGCTCTAAATCGTAAAGAATCATGTGGTGCTCACTTCCGAGAAGAAAGCATGACAGAAGGCGGTGAAGCAATGCGTATTGATGATAAATATTCATTCGTTGCTGCATGGGAGTATCAAGGCGAAGACAAAGAACCTAAACTTCACAAAGAAGACCTTAAGTTCGAAAATGTTGAAGTTAAAGTTAGAAGTTATAAATAAGTTCAAAGTTTTGAGTTGCAGATTAAATAAACAGAGTGTGATTTATATAGAAAAGAATAAAAGTCTTGAAACTCAAATCTTGATACTAAATACTAAAATCAAAAAAAGATGAAACTAAAATTAAATATTTGGAAGCAAGAGAACGCTAAAGCCAAAGGAAGATTTGAAAAATACGAACTGGATACTGTTGATGCTGAAATGTCTTTCCTTGAAATGTTAGATTCTTTAAATGAAAAATTAATTAAAGAAGGCAAAGAACCAGTTGCTTTTGAACATGATTGTCATGAGGCGATTTGCGGATGCTGTAGTTTATATATAAATGGACATCCTCATGGACCAGGTAGCGAAACTGCTACATGCCAGGTTCATATGAGAGCATTTAAAGATGGAGAAACAATTACTATTGAACCATGGAGAGCTAAAAGCTTCCCGGTTTTAAAAGACCTTATGGTTGATCGTAATGCTTTTGATAAATTAATGGCTGCTGGTGGATTTGTATCTATTGATGCAGGTCAGGCACCAGATGCAAATGCAAATTTAATAGGTAAAATTGATGCTGATAAAGCATTTGATGCTGCGGCTTGTATTGGATGTGGAGCATGCGTTGCCGCATGTAAGAATTCATCTGCAACCTTATTTGTTGCTGCAAAAGTGTCTCAATTGGCATTATTACCACAAGGTAAAGTTGAAGCAAAAAGAAGAGCATTAAATATGATAGCTAAAATGGATGAGCTTGGATTTGGTTCTTGCACAAATACAGGGGCTTGTGAAGCAGAATGCCCAAAAGGAATTGGTATCGATTTTATTGCAAAACTAAATAGAGAATATTTGTGTGCTTCATTTTCTGAGGCAGAATAGTAAAATAAAAGTGTGTCATTCCCGCGTAAGCGGGAATCTATTTAAACTATTTGATTCCAGAAATGCATTTAAAAGCATCAGGAATGACAACAAATAAAAAATCCGAAGAATATTTCTTCGGATTTTTTGTCATATTTAATCTAATGTTTTAAGACTTCATTGTATCTTCTACTTCCTCAACTGTAATTGGAATTCTTTTTCCAATAATTTGCGATTCGGTTTTAGTAACTAAAATATCGTCTTCTAATCTTATTCCACCAAAATCGGAATATTCCTTAAGAACTTTATCGAAATTAATAAAATCAGCATTGATTTTTTCCGCTTTCCATTTTTTAATCAAATCCGGAATGAAATAAATTCCAGGCTCAGTAGTTAAAACAAATCCAGTTTGCAATCTGCGTCCTAATCGCAAACCTCTTAACCCAAATTGTGTTGCGCGTTTAAACTCATTGTCGTAACCAACATAATCTTCACCAAGATTCTCCATGTCATGAACATCAAGACCCATCATATGACCAAGTCCATGAGGCATAAACATGGCATGAGCACCTTCTCTTACCGCATCTTCAGGATTGCCTTTCATAATTCCTAACTTAGTTAATCCTTCAGCTATAATTCTGACAGATTCTAAGTGAATATCACGATATGGTACATCCGGTTTTATTAATGATATAGCATGGTTGTTAGCATTTAATACGATATTGTAAATATCTTTTTGCTTTTGTGAGAATTTACCACTAACAGGTACTGTCCTTGTATGATCACTTGCATAATGCATAGTGGTTTCGGCACCAGTATCGGTAAGCATTAATTTACCTTCCTGTAGCATATTACCATGGTAATGATTGTGCAATGTTTCACCATTCTGTGAAAGTATAATTGGAAATGAGAACATTCCTCCATGTGCTAAAGTTATTCCTTCAACAGTTCCTGCAATTTCTTGCTCATAAATACCAGGCTTAGCCATTTTCATAGCTGTTGTATGCATCTTGTATCCAATCGCACTGGCTTTTGTAAGTTCTTCTATTTCATATTTATCTTTTATTGATCGCAAGTCAACTACAGCTTTTATTAACTCAACAGAAACATAGTCTTCCGTTTCTGACTGATGAATTCCCAGTAAATTGCTAAACTGTATTGCAGAATCACCACGATAAAAGGGTAAAACGTGAATATTCCTGTTTTGATTTGTAGCATTCTTTAAATAATTGCCAAGTTGATCAAACTGCTCTGTATTCTCGACTCCTATTTCTGCAGCTAATTCTTTAATTCTAGGTTGAGGCCCCATCCAGATAATATCATCGATACTAAAATCATTACCAAATAAGTACTCTTTACTAGAATCAAGATCTATTAATCCCGCAAGATTTGGGATGTCAAGACCAAAAAAGTAAAGGAACGAACTGTCTTGGCGAAAATGATATGTATTATCAGGGTAGTTAAATGCAGCTTCTTTATTCCCCAATAAAAGCACTAATCCGCCTTTTAATTTATTTTTTAATCGATTTCTACGATCGATATAAATATCCTTCTTAAACATGATTCTATTTATTTGAAAATTAATACTTTAATATAAATTTAAATTTTATTGTAAATTTCTGGAAAACAAAGGACTGAAAATTTTAATTAATTAAAAAACATATCAAACAAAATATTGATTAATTTTTTGCACCAAACAGATTACATGCCAATAAAAGGTTATCAATTTTAGCTAAGACCGATGACATATAAGTTTCGCGACTTTTTTCTATTAACAGATTAGATATCAGATCAAATAGTTTGAAAAAAAAATGCGAATACGCTTGTTTTTTTCGTTTAATTTGATATATTCGCACTTTATCAACATGTTGTTAACAATTCTAATTTTCTAAAAAACGGACTATGCCTTACAGAAGATTACCCAACACGGACAACTCAAGATTAAAAGCATTAAAAAGCGCATTAAAAAAAGGAAAAGAATTAACTCCCATGGATTTATCTTTTAAACAAAGTACTTTCCAAAGAGCAAGATCATTTCTTCCAAAATGGGAAAAGGCAATTACAGAACATAAAAACACTTATGATATTCAAATAAAAAATAATAAAGAATATTTAAAGAAACTTAAAAAAGCAAAACTGTATATTTCTCATTTTATACAAGTTGTTAATATGGCTGTCACTAGGGGTGAATTGCAGCAAGCTGTTCGAACTTTTTATGGAATTGATGGAGAGAACAGTATATTACCTTCGTTAAATACTGAGTCTGATGTTATTGATTGGGGTAAAAACTTGATTGAAGGTGAAACAAAAAGAAAAATGAGCGGGCACACACCAATTACTAATCCGACAATAGCTCTTGTTAGAGTTCATTATGATAATTTTATTGAAGCATATAAATTTCAGAAAATGCTTCAAAAGAATCATTCTAGGGCTCTTGGCAACTTAGCAGATATACGCGATGAAGCTGATGATATAATTCTAAATGTTTGGAACGAAGTAGAAGAATCATACAGCGAATTTCCCGAAGATCTAAAAAGAGAAAAATCTCAGGAATATGGCTTAGTTTACGTATATCGCAAAAATGAAATAGGCAGAATTAGCTTAATAAAAGATAATGAAAGTAGGATTTTTAACTTGTTGTAATCTTTTTATTTTCTTTATAAAATAAATACAACAAGGGAACTACTACAATAATTCCAAGTAAAAGGTAAATAGAGGAATCTTGATTTGCTCCAAAGTTTTCTATATTTTCATTCATTTTATCAGCATAAAAATAATATAATATTACTGCAGTTGTATTGTTTACAAAGTGACCCAAAATAGGAATCCATATTGAACCACTCCAATAAAATAAATAGCCTAATAAAACGCCTAGTAAAAATCGTGGAAGAAAACCGTAAAATTGCATATGCATAGCGCTGAATAAAAATGCTGCAATAATAATTCCCCAATGAATATTCTTTGTCCATTCTGCAAATAAACGTTGAAAAATTCCTCGAAATATTAATTCCTCGCCAATTGATGGTAAAATGCCAATCATAATAATATTAAAATAAAGACTTCCTAGAGTATCCATTTTTAAAAATGCTTCGGTAAGTTTTTTAGCATCTGATTCTTTATTTGTCATCCAATTTTCAATGCCTCTCAACCAATCGGGGAATTGCATCCCTTCATTTAATACTGCCAAAGAATTTATTATGGGAATCGATGCAAATAAAATAATTATTGTAAAAACACTTGGGCGGATCGAAATATGTTCAAATTTTAAATATTTGATTGATTTAGAATGGAAAATATATGCAACAATGAATGCTGGTAAAATAAACAATCCTATTGCTTGTAATGTTTGTAAGTATTTAAGAAACTTAATGTTTTCAGGCTCAGTATAATTTGTAAGCACATTAGGCAAATCAGCAATATTTATGTGAAAAAGAGGTATAGCAAATAAAAAACCAATTAAAAATGTAAGCAGAAATGTTGCTAATATGATAAATAGAGAAAATATAATCTTTGAAAAAGGATGAATGTCGGATAATGAATTTCTCATTGTAAATCGAATTAGTTAAAATTATATATAAATTTGTCCCTAAAATTAATCAATAATTTGGCATTTGGTAAAAATTGGTAAAATAGAACTGGGAGATAAGCCTCTTTTTCTGGCACCGATGGAGGATGTAACAGATCCATCATTTAGATATTTGTGTAAGCATTTCGGAGCGGATGTAGTTTATACTGAGTTTGTTGCATCTGAAGGATTAATCCGTGATTGCAAAAAAAGTTATAAAAAGCTTCAGTTATTCGATTACGAAAGACCAGCAGCAATTCAGTTGTATGGTCATCAAGTTGATTCGATGGTTGAGGCAGCTAAAATGGCCGAAGAAGCAAATCCCGATTTCATTGATTTAAACTTTGGCTGTCCTGTTAAGAAAATTGCGAATCGTGGTGCAGGAGCAGGAATGTTACGTAATGTTCCTTTAATGCTAGAAATGACAAGAGAAATTGTTAAAGCTGTAAAAACACCTGTTACTGTAAAAACCCGTTTAGGTTGGGACGACGACAGCAAAATAATAGTTGAGCTTGCCGAACAACTGCAAGATACAGGAATTCAAGCTTTGGCAATTCATGGTCGTACGCGCCAGCAAATGTATAAAGGCGAATCCGATTGGTCTTTAATTGGCGAAGTAAAGAATAATCAAAGAATGAAAATCCCGATTATTGGAAACGGAGATATTAAAGATGGAGAATCTGCAAAATTAGCCTTCGAGAAATATGGAGTTGATGGAATAATGATTGGCCGCGCTTCTGTTGGTCGACCATGGATTTTTAAAGAGATAAAAGATTTCCTTCAAAAAGGCGAAATAATGAAACCTTTAACTATTAAAGAAAAGGTAGACTTAGCAAAACTTCATTTGGAAAAATCCATTGAGTGGAAAGGAGAACCGCGAGGAATACATGAAATACGCCGACATCTTTCAAATTATTTTAAAGGATTACCCCATTTTAAAGAAACCCGAATGAAACTGGTTACTTTATTGGACGTTCCAGAATTAATAAAAGCACTAGACAGCATTTCCGAACAATACGGAGATATGGATGATAGTCAACAAGCAGATGATTATTCATACTTTCAGTATTAAAAATACAGTTTAATTATACCTCAATTTCCTGTTTGAAAACAAAAAGCTACACCGATTGTATAATATCTAAATATTAATATCTCAATACTCTGACTAAGTTTTTCTATATTCTATAGCATATCAATTTATGTTAAAAGTCATGATTTTTAATGCAAAATGGTCTAATTTTGCACAATATTTAAATTTTTATAATTTGTTATGTCAGACAAAATTAAACAAACAAAATTGTTCGAAGAGTTTCCTCCCATCTCATTACAAGAATGGGAAGATAAGATCAAAGTCGATCTGAAAGGTGCAGATTATGAAAACAAGCTTGTATGGAAAACCATAGAGGGTTTCAGCGTACAACCGTACTATCGTGCAGAGCATCTTGAAAATCTGAAACATCTTAAATACGTTCCGGGAGAATTCCCTTTTGTTCGCGGGAGTAATGTAAAATCTAACTTTTGGTATGTTCGTCAGGATATAGACGCAACAGATGCAGCCGAGGCGAATAAAAAAGCACTTGACGCTCTTATGAAAGGAGTTGATTCTTTAGGTTTCGATATGTGTTGTAAAGAAGATTTTTCAAATGGAGAATTCGAGATTTTACTTAAAGATATTAGCATTGAAAGTATCGAGTTAAATATTGTTGGTGCAACAGCTGCACATCCTTTTGTTGATTTCTTAAAAACAAAAAGCCTTAATAAAAATGAAGTAATAGGTTCAGTTGGATTTGATCCATTGGCTCATCTTACTTTAAACGGTAATTTCTGTAAAGCTCAGGATGAGGTTTTTGATACTGCGAAAGAATTAATCGAAAAAGCAAAAGATTTTCCTAAGTTCAGAACGATAGGAGTTAACGGCGAAATGTTTAATAACTCTGGAGCTACAACAGTTCAGGAATTGGCATTTGCGTTAGCAATGGGTAATCAGTATTTGAATCTTTTAACAGAAAAGGGATTAGATGTAGATACAGTTGCTCAAAAAATTAAATTTAATTTTGGTGTAAGTTCAAACTATTTCATGGAAATAGCAAAATTCAGAGCAGCGAGAATGCTTTGGGCTAAAATTGTAGAGGCGTACAAACCAAATAATTTGGAAGTAGCAAAAATGAATATTCACGCAGTTACATCTAAATTTAATCAAACAATTTATGATCCATACGTGAATATGTTGCGTGGAACAACAGAATCAATGTCTGCAACTATTGCAGGAGTTGAGTCATTATCTGTTACTCCATTTAATAACGCTTTCGAAAGTTCAACAGAGTTTTCTGATCGTATTGCTCGTAACACTCAAATCTTATTAAAAGAAGAATCATATATAAATAAAATTATTGATCCGGCAGGAGGTTCATATTATATTGAGAATCTTACAAATTCAATTGCCGAACATGCATGGAAATTATTCCAGACTATCGAATCAAAAGGTGGTTACGTTGAAGCTTTTAAAGCGGGATTTATTCAAGATCAAGTTAACGAATCGGCAAATAAACGTAATTTAAATATCGCAACTCGTCGTGAGATTTTATTAGGAACAAATCAGTATCCAAATGCATTAGAAAAGTTTGATGCAAATATCACAGAAAAATGTTGTAGTTCCAGTAAAAGAAATGACGCTGTAGCAGAACCAATTAAACCTTTTAGAGGTGCTGAACAAATGGAAACATTACGCTTGAAAAGTGAAAAAGCAGCCGTAACTCCCAAAGTATTTTTGTTAACTATTGGTGATTTAACCATGCGTAAAGCAAGAGCTGCTTTCGCATCCGGGTTTTTTGCTTGTGCGGGATTTGAAGTTGTTGATAATCCTGGTTTCAATACAGTTGAAGAAGGTGTAAAAACTGCTTTGGATCAAAATGCAAGTATTGTTGTAGTTTGTAGTTCCGATGATGAATATACAGAACTTGCTCCATCTGTTTTGGAACAATTAGGAGATAAAGCAATAACAGTTGTTGCAGGATATCCGAAAAGTATTGAAGCTTTAAAAGCTAAAGGAATTAAGCATTTTATTCATATGAAATTGAACTTAGTAGAAACTTTAGAAGGATTTCAAAACGAGTTGGGAATTTAAAGAATAGATATTAGTATCAAGAATAAAGAATCAAGACAATAATAAGATGCATAATTTTAAGGAATTAATTGTTTGGCAAAAAGCAAGAAAGCTGGTGAAAGAAGTTTATGTAGTTGTGAAGAATTTTCCGGAAGATGAAAAGTATGGAATTATTTCTCAGATTAAAAGAGCTTCAATATCAATACCTGCTAATATTGCAGAAGGCGCTGGGCGTAATACTAATAAAGATTTTGGTCGATTCCTTGATATTGCAACTGGATCAAGTTTTGAACTTGAAACCTTAATAATACTTTCTTTAGATTTGGATTTTTTGAAAGAATCAGATTATAGTGATTTGATAAAGGATATAGAGGAAATCCAAAAAATGATATATAGTTTAAAAACAAGGATTCAAAGTTTATCTTGATACTAGTTACTAATAATCTAATTACTAAATTAAACATGAAACCAAATTTTAACAATATAGATCTAGATTTCCCCAAATCGAAACACCGTTCTGTAAAAGATTGGGAAAAAGAAAATGGCATTGAAGCTAACTGGAAAACTCCGGAACAGATTGATGTAAAGAATGTTTATTCCAAAGAAGATTTGGAAGGCATGGAGCATTTAGATTATGCTGCAGGACTAGCACCTTTTTTACGTGGACCTTATTCAGGAATGTATGCAATGCGTCCCTGGACTATTCGTCAATATGCAGGCTTTTCAACAGCCGAAGAATCAAATGCATTTTATCGTAGAAATTTAGCTGCCGGACAAAAAGGTTTATCCATTGCTTTTGATCTTGCTA
The DNA here is from genome assembly GCA_027859205.1 of Bacteroidales bacterium. GTDB lineage: Bacteria > Bacteroidota > Bacteroidia > Bacteroidales > UBA12077 > UBA12077. Next base: position 19,988 of record JAQIBH010000076.1, read on the forward strand.
CTCATCGCGGATACGATTCAGATAACGAACGTGTTGTTGGTGATGTTGGTAAAGCAGGTGTTGCTGTAGATTCTATTCTGGATATGAAAATCCTTTTCGATCAGATTCCATTAGATAAAATGTCTGTATCAATGACAATGAATGGAGCAGTACTTCCAGTGCTTGCTTTTTATATTGTTGCAGGATTAGAACAAGGAGTTTCTTTGGATCAATTAAGCGGTACAATTCAGAATGATATTTTGAAAGAATTTATGGTGCGTAATACATACATTTACCCTCCGGGATTTTCAATGAAGATAATAGCTGATATCTTTGAGTACACTTCGAAAAATATGCCTAAGTTCAACTCAATTAGCATTTCTGGTTATCATATGCAAGAGGCAGGTGCAACCGCTGACCTTGAGTTAGCTTATACTTTAGCCGATGGTTTAGAATATTTACGCACTGGTGTTAATGCAGGTATGGATATTGATACTTTCGCACCACGTTTATCTTTTTTCTGGGCAGTTGGGATGAATCATTTTATGGAAATTGCAAAAATGCGTGCTGCTCGTATGCTTTGGGCGAAATTAGTAAAACAATTTAATCCTAAGAATCCAAAATCGATGGCATTACGCACACACTCACAAACTTCTGGTTGGAGTTTAACCGAGCAAGATCCATTCAATAATGTTGCTCGAACTTGTGTAGAAGCAATGGCCGCCACTTTGGGTCATACACAGTCCTTACATACAAATGCTTTAGATGAGGCTATTGCATTACCAACAGAATTCTCTGCACGTATTGCACGTAATACACAGATTTATATCCAGGAAGAAACACAAATTTGCAAAGCTGTTGATCCTTGGGCTGGTTCTTATTATGTTGAGAAGTTAACTAAAGAGATCGCAGATAAAGCCTGGGCTTTAATTCAAGAGGTTGAAGAACTGGGCGGAATGGCTAAAGCAATTGAAACAGGAATACCAAAAATGCGTATCGAAGAGGCTGCTGCACGCAAACAAGCAAGAATTGATACAGGTAAAGATACTATTGTAGGTGTGAACAAATACAGATTGGAAAAAGAAGATCCAATTGAAATTTTAGATGTAGATAATACTGCTGTTCGTGAGGCTCAATTAAAAAGATTAGCTAAATTACGTGCTGAAAGAAATGAAGAAGAAACGCAAGCAGCATTAAAAATGATTGAAGAATGTGCTGCATCAGGTAAGGGTAATTTACTGGAATTAGCGATTGACGCTGCTAAAAAACGGGCTTCTTTAGGTGAAATATCTGATGCTTGCGAAAAGACCGCAGGACGATATAAAGCTGTAATTAGATCTATAACAGGAGTATATATGTCAGAATCAAAAGACGATGTAAATTATAAGAAAGCAAAAGAACTGGTTAAAAAATTTGCTGCTAACGAAGGTCGTCAACCGCGTATTATGATTGCTAAAATGGGTCAAGATGGTCACGACCGTGGTGCAAAAGTTGTTTCAACAGGATATGCCGATTTAGGTTTTGATGTTGACATCGGGCCGCTATTTCAAACACCGGCTGAATCAGCTAAACAAGCAGTAGAAAACGATGTTCATATTCTGGGTGTTTCTTCATTAGCAGCCGGACATAAAACTTTGGTGCCACAAGTAATGGCAGAACTTAAAAAGCTTGGTCGAGATGATATTATGATTATTGTTGGAGGAGTTATTCCGGCTCAGGATTATAAATTCTTGTATGACGCTGGAGTTGCAGGAGTATTTGGTCCTGGAACACAAATTCCTGTTGCAGCTATAAAGATGCTTGAGATTATGCTTGAAGAAGAATAGTTAAAATTTTATCTCAAATATTAATAGGACTAACATTTTTGTTGGTCCTATTTTATGTAAAACTATATTAAAAATAAAGAAACATTATCATTGAGAATTGAAAAGATTTTGCTAATTCCATTTATATTTTGCTACATAAATCTTAGTTTAGGCATTTGAAGTAATGAGTTTAAACCACTCATAAAATGTGGAAGTCAATTAGTATAGGAATTTTGAATTAATATTCAGAACTTGTTATTTAAACTTTATATATGTTAAGATTTATTCTTTTGATATTATTTAGTTGCATGCTATTTCAATTAAGTTATGGACAGTTGCAACAAAAAAGCTTAAAAATGAACGATAAAAGCAAGTTAAAATATTCTTGTTATTTACCAGATAATTATGAAATGAAGGATTCCCTTCCTTTAATCATCGCTCTACATTGGGGTTGGGGTCAAGATAATATCCCAAAGTATTTTTCTAAGATTTTTATGGAAGAATTTATTCTGCCAATTTTTAAAGATCAGAAAAGTATAATTGTAGCTCCAGATTGTCCGGGAAATTCGTGGATTGAAAACATAAGCACAAATTCTGTTTTGGAATTAAGAAATTACTGTATTGATGAATACAACATAGACACCAGCAAAATTTTAATTACAGGATTTAGTTTAGGTGGAATTGGTACTTGGTATTATGCTGCACATTATTCTAATTTGTATAGCTACGCCATGCCTATTGCAGGCTATCCTAAAGAGGAATGGCTCGACCACATTAATAATATACATCTAAGTATTATAAATAGTATAGATGATGTAGTTATTCCTTTTGAACAGGCGAATACTGCAGCAGAATATCTCATTAAAAAGGGACTAGATGTTAATTATAAAAAGCTATATGGTGTAAGTCATTATAACACAAAACTATTTATAAACCCGGCTAAATCATTCTTGCCAGATATTTTTGATTAGATGTTAATTGAAACTAAATATTTTATTATTAACAAACTAGTAAAATGAAAAAGGAAGTGTAATTAACAAAATGTTTCTTTAAATTTAAAGATTAATTTCAAACCTATTTGTCATGAAAAAGGTAATAATAATTTGTTTATCTCTTTTAGTAAATTTCCAATTTGGTTATTCTCAAGGAATTGAAAAAATGCTGTGGGATAAGGATTTTCAAATTCATATTACTTTGGCAAATGACTCAAATTATATATTAGATATAAAAGAGTTACATCATACAGAAGTTGCAGAAGATGGTTCTTCATCATTTACATATTTACCCACAAGACTAGAAAACGATTTTGTAAATAAGCTGAAGCAAACAGAAGTCGATACAAATAGTTTAGATCAAGTAGATTTTTTAAACTCGAATAAAACATTGTGGAGTGCTTTACACAGCTCTATTGGAGGCGGTTGGGTGCATTTTGTTAATTGTTTGTTGTATTCATTGGAAACAGCATATTTAGATATTGATGCTCCTTTAATGAAACGACCCGAAAGCAAATGGAAACCTAGGCCAAAGACAGAGTCATATAAAAGAACTAAAAAGTGGGAATATTATGTTCCTGTTGATCAGAAATTGGCAATTAGAGAATATAAAATAAAAAAAACAGGTAATAATTTAGGTTATATAAATGATGTTCCACATGAGTTCATCAATTTGTTTTTAAGCATAAAGCAGTCTGAATATGAGCAGATGAATTTTAATTATAGGAAAAGAGATAAAGCTAAAATTGATATGATTAAAATTTTAGTCGGAGCAAATTATTTGGGCGAAACACAGATTAAATATATAAAATCCATGGTACTTAAGTCTATGGTTGATTATGCAGAAAATCAGTTACCGTCGGTAATTATTTTTGACAATTTTAATGCTGCAGTGGCTATGAGCCTTAATGAAACAGGCTATCAAGTTGATAAAATTGTTTTTGCCGATGAGCGTTTTATTTCATTAGAAACACGATTGGAAAGAGTAAATCAAATAAATTTAATTGTAAATCAAATAAATAAAGTTAACAAGGAGGTTTTTCAGCAAAAACTAAAGTCTTATTATAATTGATTTGCCTTATAAATGCCGAATACAAAGTCACTGTTTGAATTCTTAATAAACTGATCCTCTAAGTAAAAAATTCTATTCAATAATGTGTTGGTTTTTAAATCCTCGATAAGGAAGTTGTGAGCAATGTCCTTGAATAAAAGCATTGCTAAGTTTCCACCAAGTTTTTTCTCCTCAACAATATTAAACCTATCGTGAATATATGGAATTATTCGATTGGATTCGATTGCTTCAGATGGATCTGTAATAATCATTCTTAATAACCCTGGACCAGACACTTTGTTTTTAGTAATATTTATTTTGAATCGTTTTTTATAATTCCTGGGGATTTCAAATTTCAAAATTCGATTTATTTCTTTAATTTGAGCTTTTTTTAATTGAAGTCGGGATGAACCAACATATTCATTTATAATTAATAAGCCATCATGAGCTAAAGTTTTCTTTACTTTATCTAATAACAGGTCAATGTTTTTAAAATGATGTAAAGATGAGTGAAACAGAACAGCATCGTAATAATTATCCAATAATTGAATATTATTAATGTTTGTGCACTCAAATATCATATTCGAAAGTTTTTTCTCTTTTGCTTTTTTTTCAGCTTCAGCTAGAATTTTTTCAGAGAAATCGACACATCTTATTTCGATAAAATTCTTATATGTTGCAAATTGTATTTCGTGACTGCATACCCCACTTCCTAACGACAATAATTTTAAATTTTCTTTTGAAAAGAAATACTTTTCTACAATGTAATGTTCATAGGATTCAGTGTTGTCTCCAGAGATAATTTTGTTCCACCTTTCCCTAATCTTGGGGATTATCCACCAATTTGAAGATTCAATTTCTATTTTATTAAAAGTACTTTTTGTTCTCTTTGTACTTACTAGAGTAAATTTAGAAAAGAAATATAAAAGACCTCTTTGATAGATTTTAAAGAATGTTTCAATAATATCATCAGATGTGATTATTCTCATTTACTTAATCTGAAAAGTTTATTTTCTATTAAAAGGTATTTGATAAAAGATGTAATAGTTAGCTCCTAAAGTAATAGTTTTTTCTCCAGTGCCAAATCCCGGGATATCGTATGGCTGAAAATTTAAATCTTCATCACCGGAAATCCTTACTCTCACAAGCCCCGACCAGCCTAAATAAACATTTTTAAAAATCTCTCCTTTTATTCCAAATGAAGCTTCAAGCCAATATGTCTTGTAGGATTTTGAATCCACAGAAGTAGAGTATATTGGCCAATGATCTGGTTCTAAAATTAGATCGCTTGCAGAATGGCTGAAGTCCGCCCAAGCTAAACGAATTCCCATTCCTAAATAATCAGAAGGTTGTTTTTTAAGCATATTATAATCCATACCTAATTTATAAAAATAACCCTCAGATAGATAATGGTAATTGTCTTTTTTTATTTTAATTTCAGAGTATCCTGCTTCGAAAATGCCGTAATATTTATCGCTTAAATTAAAATCAAATGATGCTTCATAAGAAATACGTTCTGGTTTAAATAAATAATCAGAAAATCGCCCAACATTTAACCCAAGCTTTAATCCTTTTAATTCTAATGGTATTTTTTCTTTAACAGGGACATAATTTTCTTCATCTTGTCCGTATGAGAAAGAAAATGTAATGAGGAGAATAGTAATACTAAAGATATATTTTAACATGTCCATTTTCATCATTTGTTATTTCATCTTGTACAAGATAAATAGAGTCAATTAAATTAGTAGTGTCGGTAATAAAACTTAAACTGTTAATTTTATAGTTGAGAATAAAGCCACATTCTGGCGATAAAAAAAACAGCTCGTTTTGGTGAAATATTTGAATCGTATCTTTTAAAACCTCATGTTTTGAACTTAATATTATTGTTGTACTTGTATCGTTTGGCGATAACATAAAAAAGAAGCTATTCTCACTTCCATCTTCCCAATAATGAATGCTATCAGGCCATTCAGGTGAATAAAACGATAAGCTATCTAAATATTTCCCGTTTATTAAATTTGTATCTACAACAATTATCTCGGCATTAATTAATGACTCTGTGTCTGATGTGCATATATCATCGCCACATGAAATAAATATTAATGTAATAAAAAATATAGGAAGATATTTAATGATTTTCATTGTTGTATTTGCACCTTTTAATCAGCAAAAATAAAGGTTTATTCTTATTATTGATCTATCTTACTTAAATAATTCTTTAAATGCATTTCTTTTCCGTCAAACTCTGCATAAGTAAAATGACTTAACCAATCGCCAAGGTTTATATAACGGCATGTTTCATTTAATTTTAAATCCGAAGGAAGATGCCTGTGTCCATACACCATATAATCGAATTGCTCTTTCTTTAACAGCTCTTTAGAATAAATTATTAACCATTCTTTATCTTCACCTTCAAACGGTCTTGTTTCTCTTGAGTATCTGCTGTGTGTTGACCACCGATTCGCAATCCACATTCCAATATTTGGATGAAAACGGGCAAAAACCCATTGAAAAAATCTATTAGCGAATATTTTTTTCAATAATTTGTATAATGGGTCTCCAGGTCCAAAGCCATCACCATGTGCTAAATAAAATTTTTTACCCGAAAACTCTTTGACAATGGGTTTCTTATGTAAAATAACTCCAGTTTCTTGGGGCAGATAATCAAAAATCCACATATCATGATTACCCGTAAAGAAATGAACAGGAATACCAGAATCAGTAATTTCACAAAGTTTACCTAAAAACCTGGAAAAGCCCTTTGGAATTGTTCGTTTGTATTCAAACCAAAAATCAAAGATATCGCCTAAAAGATAAATTTCTTTAGCGTCATCTTTAATTTCATCAAGCCATTTAACAAATAACTTTTCTCTTTTAAGGCTTTCCTTGTTGTTGGGTAAGCCTAAATGTACATCAGATGCGAAATATATTTTCTTTCCTTTGTTCAAATTACCTTATTTAAATGCGTATTCAAATGTACTTGTTAATTGTTTTTTAGAAGGATTTACTGAAACAATATCGCCATCAGGATTAATTAAAAAGCTTGTTGGTAGATCTCTTATATTGTATATCTTGGCATAGTATGATGTTCTGCCATTCAAATCAATAACATTTATCCACGAAAGTTGATCGAAATCAATAATTCGTGTCCAGTTTTCTTTTTTAGTATCAAGTGAAACCTGATATATTTCAAATCCTTTGCTATGATATTTTTTATAAATTTCCTTAAGTTCAATATTACGTTGAATGCTTTCTTTACTCCAAGTTGCCCAAAAGTTTAGCAGAATGTATTTTGCATCAATACCATTAATTGAAACACTATCGCCATATTGATTTGGTAAATATATTTCAGGGATACTCACAACATCTTGGTTTTTTGTTATTTCATTTAATTGCATATCGGTTTTTAACTGATTGTATCGTTTAAACAGATTTTCTTTATCGGCAATTAATGCTTTTACATGATTTGATTCTGGATATTTCTTTATAAGAGCCTCCGAAACTATTTTAATGTATTGTAAGTCTCTGTTTTTGTATAATACAAAATTCTTATCATCGTATTTCTGATAAAGAGCTACAATACTTGCTAAGTTATTTAAATTATTTATTATAAAAGCAATTGAAGAATCTCTTTGTTCATCAACTATAACTGCGTAAGAATTATTAATGCCATTAATTTCTTGGTCAAACTTATCACTACCCTTAATCGTCTCAATATAATCAGTTAATGAATCTAACCTAGCTTTTGTGTCAATTAATTGATTATTTATTTTTTGAATAAGGCCAGAGCTCTCAGAACCTTTAATTATTGCTTTGCTCATATAAGAAGCATCGGCATTTATTTGAACTGATTCTCCAGGTTCAATCAACAAAGTCAGAAAAGTATTTTTAGAAACAGATAAATGATAAAACCGGGGAATATCAGTTGATGATTTAAATTTAAAATTCCCTATAGAATCTAATCTTATTGTATCTATTTCTTGAGTCCCCGAAATTAAAAGTTCACTGAACGTAAGTTTCTTTCCTACACCATTTTCAATAGTTCCAGCAATTTCAATTTTACTTGATTTATTACAAGATGAAAGGATTAATAAACTAATAAAGAGATATAATATACGTTTCATACTAATTTTATTGTTAATATTATTTTATCAATACTTGGTTATTTCAGTTTAAAAACAACCAGATATATTTTATTTTCTAACATCGCTAAGTTAATTAAATATTTCTGAAAGTTTTGCTTCAAGTACATCCCCTCGTAGATTTTTAGCGATTATTTTACCTTTTTTATCGAGCAAAAAATTGGCAGGAATAGATTGCACTTGATATATTTTTGCAGGTGCACAATTCCAATATTGCAGGTCGCTCACTTGTGTCCAAACTAACTTATCACTTTCAATTGCATTTATCCACGGTTCGCGGTTTTTATCTAAAGAAACTTGATAAATTTCAAATCCTTTTTCATAGTATTTATCATAACTTCGTACAAGGTTCGGATTTTCAATACGACACGGACGACACCACGAAGCCCAAAAATCTAGCAATACGTATTTGCCTCTTAATGATGAAAGTGCTATTGTATCACCTTTAGGATTACGAAGTTTTATATCTGGAGCAATTTCTCCAATTCCAACAATATTATTGATTTTAGATTCATTATATCGTTGTCTCTTAATTTCTAAAATTTGAGTGTGTAGAGTTTTTACAGCATCCGATTCTGGATACTTTTGCATTAAAGTAGAATCGACCAATGTAAAATATTCCATATGATCATTAGGATTTAACACATATCTTCTTGGGGCAATTTGCTGATACAAAGCCATTAAGCTAGCCAAAGAATACGAATTCTTTTTTATGAAATTCTTTGTGAATTCAGTATGTTCTGAAATTATTTCTTGCGAACGTAGTTGTAGCGAATCTCTTACTATATTAATTTTCGAAGTGCCAATTAATGAGGTATAATAAGCGCCTAAAGAATCTAATTGCTCTACACTTTTGTCTAAGCGAGATCTTAATATAAAAATACTATGACTATCTGGTGAGCCTTCAATAATAGAATTATTAGCTAGATTAATATTCTTTGCCTTTATAACAATTTGCTCAAGTGGATTAACGATTAAGGTTAAATAATTATTGGTATTTGTCCTTATTGCATAGAATTTAGGAATATCTGTTTGCCCTTTAAAAGAAAAGGTTCCTTTGTCGTTAAGAATTATAGAATCTAAAAAAACGATATCTTTAGATTGTAGTTCTATTAAATATAATTTCTCTCCATTTGCATTTTTTATCTCTCCCGAAATTGTAAAAAACTCGGGTTCCGATTCACATGAGGTAATTATCAATACCAAAGTAATTAGCCAAAAAAATCTCTTCATTTTAAATTCTTATTAAATTATATTTCATTGATTTTAAAACAACTGTCCTTATAACCTGAGTTCGACTTAATACATTTGCTTAAACTTCTATTTGCCAGACGCTTGCTGATTTCATGTTAAAAAGTATCAAGTATCAAGCCCCAAGTATCAAGAAATAGATTTTTTTGTCTTGAATCTTTCTGCCTGCCGGCAGGCAGGGTTACTCATATCTTGATACTTTGATGCCTAAAATAATAAAGAGTCTTAATATCATCTGTTTAGTCTTATTCTTATATCGAACTGACGTTAATAGTTTATTGTATGTATGTATTATTTCCTTTGGCGAATTTAGTAAATATTTTAAACATTACTTGAAATAAGAGTAGTTAGGAATAATTTATTTTCTTTACTTTTGTCACCTTAAAAAAATCGATTCAAATGATCATTCATACCGATTTAACTAATTTAAAAATTTATAATCCAATTATTACCATTGGCGTATTTGATGGAGTACATCTTGGGCATTTGCGTGTATTAGACCGTTTAAAGGAAATAGCAAAGGAAAAAGGTGGCGAATCAGTTGTATTTACATTATGGCCGCATCCAAGAATTGTGCTGGATAAGGATGCAGAGTCATTGCGTTTATTAACTAATATTGAAGAAAAGAAAGGCTTGCTTTCCAAAACAGGAATCGATCATTTAATTGTTTGTCCTTTTACAAAAGAATTTTCGCAACTAGAGGCATGTGATTTTATTGAAGAATATCTTGTGAAAAAAATCAAAGTAAAGCATCTCGTTTTTGGATATAATCATCAGTTTGGGAAAGACAGAAAAGCGGGTTTTGATTTCTTAAATGAATGTGCTCAGAAATATGGATTTAGTACTGAGAAGTTAGATGTACGCTTAGTTGATAACGACAAGGTAAGCTCTACAAAAATAAGAGAATATTTAACTTCTGGATTTTTGGATATTGCAAATAAATATCTTGGTTACAAGTATTTTATAAGTGGTAATGTTATTGAAGGAAATCAAATTGGCAGAAAAATAGGCTTCCCAACTGCAAATATTAAAATACCTGAGCCTTATAAACAAGTGCCAAAAGATGGCGTTTATGCTGTACAAGTGAAACTGGGTGAAGATTCATATTACGGAATGCTTAATATTGGTTCTCGGCCTACTGTTGAGCCTACAATCATAACAAAAAACATTGAAGTACATATTTTAAACTTCGATCAAAAGATATATAACCAAACAATTACTGTTTCATTTCATAAACGAATTAGAGATGAAAAAAGATTTAATGGATTAGAAGAACTTACGCAACAATTAGAAAAAGATAAAAAAGTAATTAAACAGTTTTTTAGACTACCATAACTTAAAATAAGTCAATATTAATCTTATAGTTTTGAATGATTTACTTTTTAATGTAATTTTGCGATCCAATTTAGAACAGAAATAATTATAAATAATAAATATTACTATGGAAATAGAAGGAACAATGGTTGACAACATGCCTTACAAGGTTAAAGATTTGAGTTTGGCTGAATACGGAAGAAAAGAAATAGAAATTGCAGAGAAAGAAATGCCGGGTCTTATGTCTCTTCGTGAAAAATATGGAAAAGAAAAACCACTAAGCGGATCTAGAATAATGGGTTCATTACATATGACAATACAAACGGCTGTTTTAATTGAAACATTAATTGAATTAGGAGCTGATGTTCGTTGGGCTAGTTGTAATATATTTTCTACTCAAGATCATGCTGCGGCTGCAATAGCTGCTACTGGAGTTCCGGTATTTGCATGGAAAGGAGAAACACTTGAGGAATATTGGTGGTGTACATATCAAGCCTTAACATTTCCGGGCGGAAAAGGTCCAAATATAATTGTAGATGATGGTGGTGATGCTTCAATGATGCTTCATATTGGTTATAAAGCTGAAAATGATGCTGCTTTCCTAAATGATGAACCCGATGCCGTTGACGAAAAAGAACTTTATAAAAGTTTAAAAAACACTTTAGTTAAAGATACTCAGAAATGGCATAATATGGTTAAAGAAATCAAAGGTGTTTCCGAAGAAACAACAACAGGAGTTCATCGATTATATCAAATGATGGAACGCGGAGAACTTCTTTTTCCTGCAATTAACGTTAACGATTCTGTTACAAAGTCGAAATTTGATAACTTATACGGATGTCGTGAATCTTTGGCCGATGGAATTAAACGTGCTACAGATGTTATGTTAGCAGGTAAAGTTGTTGTTGTTTGTGGTTATGGTGATGTTGGAAAAGGTTCCGCAAAATCAATGCGTTCTTATGGCGCTCGTGTTATTGTAACTGAAATTGATCCTATTTGTGCTTTACAAGCCTCAATGGAAGGTTTCGAAGTTAAACCTGTCGAAGAAGCGCTTAACGAAGGTAATATTTTTGTAACCACAACAGGTAACAAAGATGTTATTACTGTTGATCATATGTCAAAAATGAAAGATCAAGCAATTGTTTGTAACATTGGACATTTTGATAATGAAATTCAGGTTGATCAATTAGAAAAATATTCTGGAATTAATAAAATTAATATTAAACCTCAGGTAGATAAATATGTATTTCCAGATGGACATGCAATTTTCTTATTGGCTGAAGGTAGACTAGTTAATTTAGGTTGTGCTACAGGTCATCCTTCATTTGTAATGAGTAATTCATTTACAAATCAAACATTAGCTCAAATTGAGTTATGGAAAAATGATTATAAACTTGATGTTTATCGTCTGCCAAAATATTTAGACGAAGAAGTTGCACGATTACATCTTGAGCAAATAGGAGTTAAGTTAACTAAACTTACACCTGATCAATCAGAATATTTGGGAATTCCTATTGAAGGTCCATACAAAGCAGATCATTACAGATATTAAATGCTTTATAATATACAAAATAAAAAACCTCCACTTTAAATGGAGGTTTTTTATTTTGTAGTTATTCCTGCGAAAGCAGGGGTCAGTATGTTTTGTTAATTTGTTACAGTAACAGTATTTGCTCCATCAAAATAACAGTTATAACGTTTCAAAGGATAATTTGCAGGTCCTTGTTGAACAGTTCCAGGCAAGTCTTCGCCTACCATCCAAAATCCAGAGCCACAACAAGGGCATTCAAAAATTCCAATAAACTCATTATCTTCTTGTAAAACACAATCACGTGAAGCTTCATATGTACATGCTCTGTCAAAAGCTAAAAAACTATTGTCTGTTTCTCTATATATTATTAATCCTCCAACACCATAGCCATCTATTTCAGCATAATATCCAGGCAAAACATTGCTAAGCTGAGTATCTAGCGATAAAATTACATAAACAGAAACATTTGGAAAAGGAATTTCATCATCATTGCACCGAACAAAAGTGACTAGTATTAATATTGATATTAAAAAAAATCTTAAATTTGAAAATATTCTTTTCATGTGTAAGTAATTTAATTTACAAAAATAAGTAAATGCTTTTCAAATTAAGGCATCCGTTCTTTTTAATTTTAAGTTTGGTTTTTATAATTGCTTGTAACACAAAGAAACCGATGACTGGTCAAGAAAAATCGGAAAAATATAAAGCACAAATTGAAAAGAAGAAAAAAAGGGAATATAAAAAAAGCATAAAAAGAGCCAGAGAACGACAATATGATATTCAGGCTCAAAGCTCAAAAGAAAGATGGGACATAAATCAAGAAAAATCTAAAAATTGGAGAAAAATAAAATTTCACAACAAACCAATTAGTTATAGAATAAGAAAGTTTTTTGAGATTTTTAAAAGAAAGCCAAAACCAGAGGAAGGACTTTTCTCAAAAAAGCAAAAAAGAAAAGGAAACCGAAGTTTTTTTAAAAAAATATTTAAAAAGAAAAAAAGGAAAAAATAATCATGGGAGACAATTTCGATAGTATTATATATATAATCATAACCATTGTTGCTATTGCTGTTTCTTTGTTTGGTAAAAAGAAAAAGAAAAGCACAAATGGTGTTCATCCTTTAAGCAACGAGAATCAACCTGAACCCAAAAGGCGCCCGTTTCTATCTAATCTGGAACAGCTTTTAAAAGAAGAAATTGGTGTAAACGATCAGGATTATCAGCATGAATATGATACTGATTCAATAAATGATACCAATAAAGAATATACGATGAAAGAGGAAGTTTTTGAAAAACAAAAAAAGGAAACTATCAAGTCAGACGATAAAGTTCCTTCCAGCATTGAAAATGAAGATACAAATAAAACATTTTCAAATTCTATTCAAGATGGAGATTTAACAAAACCCGAGGGAGATTCAATTTTAAAAGATATTAATTTAAGAGATGCTGTAATCTATTCCGAGATAATAAATCGAAAGAAATATTAAATCTTCTTTGTTAACTGATAATTAGTTAAGAAAACTTCAAATCTTAATAATTATGTGTTTGTAATTTATTTTATTTAAATTTGTAAACACAAGAAGAGTTCCGAATTTGATGGAATTCTTCTTTATTTATTTATAGTTACTAAAAGCATAAATTTTAAAATTTAATACAATGGCAAATGTTTCTTACGTTACAGAACAGGGATTGGAAAAATTAAAGAAGGAATTAGAACAACTAGAGACTGTTGAAAGACCAAGTATTTCTCAACAAATAGCTGAGGCTCGCGATAAAGGTGATTTATCTGAGAATGCTGAATATGATGCCGCAAAAGAAGCACAGGGAATGTTGGAATTAAAAATAAGTAAATTAAAAGATGCTCTAGCAAATTCCAGAGTTTTAGATAAATCTAAGTTGGACACTTCAACGGTTCAGATTTTAAATATAGTTCAATTAAAAAACAAAAAAGATGGTAAGATAATGGAGTATACCATTGTTTCAGATACTGAGGCTGATTTGAAAGAAGGTAAAATGTCAATTAATACTCCCATAGCTCAAGGTTTATTGGGCAAAAAAGTTGGTGATGTGGCCGAAGTAGTTGTTCCTTCAGGGAAAATGGAATTTGAGATTATAAAGATATCCTTATAAACTTTAACATTATGGCTTCAATATTTACAAAAATAATAAACGGAGAAATTCCTTCGTATAAAATAGCGGAGGATGAAAATTATTATGCGTTTTTAGATATTAATCCGCTTACAAAGGGACATACTTTAGTTATACCTAAAATTGAAATTAATTATTTGTTTGATTTAAATGATGATACCTTAAAAGGATTAAGCGTTTTCTCAAAACAAGTGGCAAAAGCTATCGATAAAGTAATTGAATGCAAGCGTGTTGGAGTTGTTGTATTGGGATTGGAAGTTCCTCATGCTCATATTCATTTAATTCCATTAGATAGTGAAGCCGATGCTTGCTTTTCTAAACCAAAATTAAAATTAGAACAGGAAGAATTTCAGGAAATTGCTGAAAAAATAAAGTCCGCATTTGAATAGAAATTTAATTTTCGATAAATATGAAACATCCGAAATATTTAATATTTCGGATGTTTCTGTTTAAACAGGAAGTTAAAGTTTGTTAAAAAAACAACTTGAAAAGATTAACTTATAAACTATACTCGTTATATATGAGAATAAAAGAAAACTTACCTTCCGGACAGGCAATTTAATTTTCGTTAAAAAAAGTTAATTCAATTAACAACGAAATCTAGATTACGTATACTTTAACAAAGACCGGCCTTTAAGCGAGAATTTGTGGGGAAGAAAATGTTTAACCTTTAAAACCACAATGCCATGAAACCAAAAAAATCGAAAAAAGCAAATTTGGAGAAATTTAGAACAATCTTTTTTCAAGTTGGAATGATCCTAACTCTCTCGGCAATTCTGGTTGCATTTGAATGGAAATCAAGTGTGGAAATTGAAAAATTACCGGACAGTGAAATAAACTGGACAGATATTGAGGATTTTCCTCCAATAACACGACCAGAACCTGAACCAATAGAGATGATTAAACCACCAATTTTTGAAATTGATATAGTTCCTGATGAAGATATAGTTCCTGATATTGATTTAGAACATTTAATATCAGAAATAGGTGAAGGGGATGGAATTGAGATCATTGAATTTATTGAAAATGATGAAAAAATTATTGAGGAGTTTGTAAAAGTTGAGATTATGCCAACTTTTCGAGGGAAAGATGGACGCTATTTTAGAAACTTTGTAGCAAATAAAATGAAATTTCCTTTATCAGCAATTGAAAGTGGTGTTACAGGTACGGTAATTGCAGCATTTGTTATTGATGAAAACGGGAAGGTGAGTAATGCTAAAATTACAAGGAGCGTTCATCCTATTATTGATGAAGCTGTTCTTAAAGTAATAAAAAATTCACCAGAATGGGAACCTGGTATTCAAGAAGGAAGGCCAGTTAGAGTTAGATACTCAATTGCAATTGCTTTCCAACTTCAGTAAAAATAATTAGTTTAATAATTTGAGGCTGTCTCAAAAGCCATAAAGTTGTTTATATTTCGACAAGCTCAATATGACAACTTCCTGTTTTCAAGGGTGTCACACTGAGCTTGTCGAAGTGTTTTTGCTTTAAGTTTAGTTTTTTGTACAGCCTCTTTTTAATTTTATTGAATCTATTATTCACTAATTCAAATTTATTACCTTTGCATCCACAATTTAAATAATTAATTGAAAATATAAAGGATGCCCAAACATATTGATACAGCTATTGTGCCCGAAAAAGCGGTGTTAGTTGGAGTTATAAATCAAGAACAAAATTCAGAACAAGTACAAGAGTATCTCGAAGAACTGGCTTTTCTTATAAAAACCGCCGGAGCAATTCCAGTGAAACAATTTACTCAGAAGGTAAGTATCCCTAATTCGCGAACATATATTGGCGAGGGGAAACTTGAGGAAGTAGAATATTACGTAAAGGATAATGATATCGACTTAGTTGTTTTTGATGATGATTTGTCTCCTACTCAACTTCGTAATATCGAAAAAGTTCTTAAGTGTAAGATCATTGATAGAACAAATTTAATACTGGATATATTTGCAAAAAGAGCACAAACGGCACATGCAAAAACACAGGTAGAACTTGCACAATACGAATATCTTTTACCACGTTTAGCCGGGATGTGGACTCACCTTGAACGTCAGCGTGGTGGTATTGGAATGCGAGGACCTGGTGAACGTGAAATTGAAACCGACCGTCGAATTATTCGTGATAAAATCACTTTATTAAAAGAACAATTAAAAAAGATTGATAAGCAAATGGCAACTCAACGTAAGAATCGAGGTAAAATGATTCGAGTTGCTTTAGTAGGATATACAAATGTAGGCAAATCAACAATAATGAACATGTTGAGTAAATCAGATGTGTTTGCCGAAAACAAACTTTTTGCAACACTTGATACAACGGTACGAAAGGTTGTTATAGAGAATTTACCCTTTCTTTTATCCGATACCGTTGGATTTATAAGAAAGCTTCCACATAGTTTAGTCGAATCGTTTAAATCTACATTGGATGAGGTTCGCGAATCGGATATTTTATTGCATGTAGTGGATATTTCTCATCCGAATTTCGAAGAACAAATTAATGTTGTTCAAGAAACTTTAAAAGAGATTGGATCAGCTGAAACGGAATCGTATATTGTTTTTAATAAAATAGATGCTTATACTTTTGATCAGAAAGATAAAGATGATTTAACACCTAAGACTCAAGATAATTATTCTTTGGAAGAGCTTAAAAAAACATGGATGGCAAAAAACAATGATCATTGTATATTTATTTCAGCTAAGCAAAAAGCTAATATAGAAAGCTTTAAACAATTACTTTACGCTAAAGTAAAAGAGATCCATGCCATTCGTTATCCTTACAATGATTTTTTATATTAGATAATAATATTGAGACCCTTTTTTAAGGATTTCATTTTCGTTAGATTTTATTAAAATACCATACTTTTAAATACGATAATTTAATCTTGATACTTGATACTCAAATCTCAATACTTTTAGATTGTACTAAATTCTTCTTCACCAAATACTCTGCAATTTGTATTGCATTAGTAGCAGCACCTTTTCGTAAGTTATCTGAAACTACCCAAAAATTAAGGCTGTTTGCTTGTGAGAAATCTCTTCTAATTCTTCCCACGAAAACATCATCTTTCCCTTCAGCATTTTTAGGCATAGGGTAAATATTATTTTGGGGATCATCTTGGATAGTAATACCCGGAAATTTAGACAGTAGTTTTTTTACTTCTTCAAGATCAAAATCATTTTCAAACTCAACATTTACAGCTTCGGAATGACCACCATAAACAGGAATTCGAACTACTGTTGCTGTTATATTTATTGATTGATCTCCTAATATTTTTCTGGTTTCGTATACTAATTTTGTTTCCTCAGTTGTATATCCGTTTTCTTCGAAATCTCCACCCTGAGGAATACAATTTAAATCAATAGGATGAGGATAAGCCATTTCACCTTTAATTCCATTTCGTTCATTTTTTAATTGCTCTGTCGCTTTAACTCCCGAACCAGTTACCGATTGGTACGTAGAAACTACAATTCGTTTTATTTTATATTTTTTGTGTAAAGGCGCCAAAGCAACAACCATCTGAATTGTTGAACAATTTGGGTTGGCAATTATCTTATCTTCTTTTGTAAGTGTGGATCCATTAACTTCTGGAACAATTAGCTTAATATTTTCATGCATTCTCCAAGCCGATGAATTATCAATAATCGTAGTACCTGCTTTGGCAAATTCAGGAGCCCACTTAAGGGATGTTGAACCGCCAGCAGAAAAAATTGCTATATCGGGTTGTAAAGAGATAGCTTGTTTTATTCCGATAACTTCAAGTTCTGAGTTATTAAAATTTATTTTTGTGCCGATAGATTTTTCAGAAGCAACAGCATAAACTTTTGTAAACGGGAATTTTCGCTCAAGTAATGCATTCAACATAACTTTTCCAACCAATCCGGTTGCGCCAACAACTACAATTTTCATTTCTTTAATCATTTCTTAAATATACTCAACATCATTTTTGTATCTTTCAAAATTAAATATTAATTCGACAAAAGAATGCTGAAAAGATTAATTATTCTGTTTTTATTTTTGCCCGTTATAACATTTGCTCAGTTTACCGACGATTTTGAAGATGCCGATATTACCGATTGGACCCAAAGCACAGCAGACCGTTGGGCCGCTTCAGATATTTCTCCTTTAAATGGTTCTTATTCGTTACACCATATTGATGATAACGATGGCGATAATGATCAGGTTTCGTTTTCGCTTTCATCTTTTGATCTTACAGCTCAGAATACCGCATGGCGGTTTAAAATTAAATATAATTACAACCCTTCTGGAGGGAATAACTGGAATGTTTTTATAGCTAGTGATGCTGATGCTTCAGAAATGTATCCAACGGGGAGTATTAATGGGTATGTTATTGGAGTTAATTTTTCTGAAGACGATGATACATTACGACTATATAAAATATCTTCAGGAAACGATACAGAAATAATTGTAACATCATTAAACATTGATGATGATACAAATCCTTCTGATGTAATAGCAATTGAGGTATGGAGATCTACAACAGGAGATTGGGAGGTAAAATATAATGTTGATGGAAATTTTGACAATCTTATTTCAATTGGAACAGGAACTGATAATACATACACAATAGCTGATTATTTCGGAATTTATTATTTGTATACTTCAAGTGCTGATAGGCTTTTATGGATTGATGATATTTATGTTGGGCCTGAAATTGTAGATGATATTCCACCTATCGCGGACTCTCTTTATATAATATCATCTCAAAATCTAAAAGTTGAATTTAACGAAAAAATAGATTCTGCAATTGCGGTGAATCCATTAAACTATACTGTTGATGGAGGAATTGGGAATCCAGATTCGGTTGTTGTTGATGCAACATATCGAAATGCAGAATTATTTTTCACTCAGAAGCTTACTGACAGCCAGTTATATTCAATGGATATTATATCAGTTGAAGATTTAAGTGGAAATGCCATTAAAGATACGATTGTTAATTTCACGTATGAATATATAAAACCCATTAGTGTTGAAGTAATTTCGGTAAACGAAATTCAGGTTCAGTTTTCAAGATTAGTTGATACCTTGAGTGCAGAAGATGTTGCAAATTATTCTTTGAATAATGGAATTGGAAACTCAATATTAGCTCAGGTTTTAGCTGGTGATAGTTCAAAAGTACAATTGCAGTTTGGTTCAGATTTTATAAATGAAACGTATTATGATTTAACTATACAGGATGTAGCAGATCAAAATTTAGATTCGCTCCAAACAGAAATTATCTCGTTTTTATATTTTATTCCTGAACCTTTCGATGTAGTAATTAACGAAATAATGGCAGATCCAAATCCAGAAGTTAATTTACCAAACTATGAATATCTTGAGATTTTTAATACAACAGAATTTGATATTGATTTGGCAGGATGGAAATTAAAAGCTGGAACATCAGTAAAAGATTTCCCAGATTATATTTTGGATTCAGCATCGTATGTTACCTTATGCTCAGCAATAGCAGGTGAATATCTGGAAATTTTTGGCAGTGTTTTAGAGTTTTCTTCTTTTCCATTAATAACAAACTCAGGAACGACCATATCTATTTTTGATGAGAATGATAATTTTATTGATTCTGTTAGATTTACCGATGATTGGTATAATGATTCTTATAAAGAGACAGGTGGCTGGTCTTTGGAAAGGATCGATCCTTTAAATACTTGTTCCGGAAGCACAAACTGGAAAGCTTCTATTGATGAAAATGGAGGAACACCCGGAACAGAAAATTCTGTTTATGCTTCAAATATTGATTCAGAAGCTCCGGGAATAGAAAATGTTGTTATTGTTTCAAGCAATCAATTAAAGATTATATTAAGTGAGCCGGTTACAGAATTAACTTTGTTGGAAAAAGCAAATTACAATGTTAATAACGGTATAGGGAATCCGCTTTCTATTGTTGCTAGCAATGATTTGCTAGAAGTTGATATCCTTTTCTCAAGTACTTTCCCAGAAAAAACCAACTTAACATTAAGTATTGAAAATCTATCAGATGAATGTGGAAATCTGATGTCATTAACAGAAATTGATTTCGTTTATTACGTCGTTCAGCCCAATGATATTGTTATTAATGAGATAATGGCAGACCCGGAACCTTTAATATCTTTGCCGGAATTTGAGTATATTGAAATTTATAATACATCTGATTATAATATTGATTTGTTAAATTGGACTTTAACTGTTGGATCTACTATAAAAACATTATCAACCGCGACAATTACTCCAGGTAATTATTTGATTATATGCAGCAGTGATGCCGCATTAGAACTTCAAAGTTTTGGGAACGTTTTTGTCGTTTCAGGTTTTCCTGCTTTAACAAATTCAGGACAAACTATTATTCTTCGCAATTCTTTTGGCGAAATAATTACAAGTATCTCATATTCCGAGGATTGGTACCAAGATGATTATAAAGCAGAAGGTGGATGGTCTTTGGAACAAATAGATCCATTGAATCCTTGTGGGGGTGAGAATAACTGGACTGCATCAAATAGTATAACAGGCGGAACTCCCGGGCAGGAAAATTCTGTATATGCAAGCAATCCAGATGTAGATGCTCCCGAGTTACTTAGGGTCGGACTTATTGATGAGCAACATATTCAATTATTTTTTAATGAAACAATTGATAGCTTATCTGCACTACAAACAATTAATTATAATGTGGATCAAGGTATTGGCAATCCAATTTTGGTTGATTTAATTGGGGTTGATTATAAATCGGTAATTCTTGAATTTAACAAAGTATTTGATTCAAATACCATTTATACTTTAGAAATTTCAGGAGGCATATTTGATTGTGCAGGAAATGAAATTAGCAGTAAAAATACAGCTCAGTTTTCAATTCCTTCGTTACCAAATGAAAATGATCTGGTAATTAACGAAGTATTGTTTAATCCTTTGCCTGATGGATTTGATTTTGTGGAAATATATAATCGTTCCGATATAACAATTGATTTGCAAGAAGTACTAATCGCTGCTTACAAAGATGATGAATTAGAATATTCTTCGATCAATGAAATTACTAGCGAAGCATACTTAATTTTTCCCGGTGACTATGTAGTATTGACTGAAGATCCTGAGGTTGTTCAAA
>JAQIBH010000137.1 GCA_027859205.1 Bacteroidales bacterium
ATTGGATGTAAAAGTTTTACTAATGTATCAAAAAACTCTAATGTTTGATCGTACGATTTTTTATCTATCGGTTTCTGATATGCCGGTTTAACAAGCTCTAAATACCAACCGGAAAATTCATCCCAGAAAAGCTTGTAAACAGCCATTAAAGCATCCGACAATCTAAACTTTTCGTAAAGATTATTGATATTCTTAATCTCGTTATTTAATCTATGTTTAAACCATTCTATTGATTTCTTTGCCGATTCAGGTTGCTCCAAAGTTTTATCAACTTCCCAACTTTTCACTAATCGGAATGCATTCCAGATTTTGTTTCCAAAATTTCGTCCTTGCTCAGTTAAGTTTTCATCAAACAACAAATCACCACCTGCAGGAGAGCATAGTAACATTCCTACTCGAACACCATCAGCTCCGTACTTTTTCATCAGCTCAATAGGATCTGGAGAATTACCTAATGATTTTGACATTTTACGTCGTTGTTGATCACGAACAATCCCCGTTAAGTATACATTCTTAAAAGGCTTCTCATTTTTATATTCATATCCGGCCATAATCATTCGTGCAACCCAGAAAAATAAAATCTCAGGTGCTGTAACTAAATCATTTGAGGGATAGTAATAATTGTAATCTTTATTATCGGGATTATTTATTCCGTCGAAGACAGATATTGGCCATAACCATGATGAAAACCAAGTATCTAAAACATCTTCTTCTTGTTTTAAATCATTAATAGTTAAATTTTGATTTCCTGTTTTCTGCTTTGCAAGTTCAACTGCTTCTTCAGGTGTTTGTGCAACTACATAGCCGCCTTCAGGTAAATAATATGCAGGAATTCGCTGTCCCCACCATAATTGACGAGAAACACACCAGTCTTTAACATTTTCCATCCAGTGCTTATATGTATTTTTAAACTTAGGCGGATGAAATTGAACATCATCATTTAAAACGTGATCTAAAGCTGGTTTGGCTAGATTTTCCATTTTACAAAACCACTGCATTGAAAGTTTTGGTTCAATAACAGCATCAGTTCTTTCAGAATATCCAACTTTATTTAAATAATCTTCGATTTTAACAATCTGACCTGCATCTTCTAAATCTTTAACAATAAGTTTTCGAACTTTAAATCGATCTTCACCAATATAAAGCTGAGCCTTTTCGTTCATTGTTCCATCGTCATTGAAAATATCAATAGATTCAAGATTATGTTTGTCTCCTATTGCATAATCATTAATATCGTGTGCCGGAGTAATTTTTAATGCTCCAGTTCCAAATTCTTTATCAACATATTCATCAATAATAATCGGCACCAAACGATTTACTAATGGTACTATTACCTTTTTGCCGTGCAAATGTTTAAATCTTTCATCTTCCGGATGTACACAAACAGCCGTATCGCCTAAAATCGTTTCTGGACGCGTTGTAGCAATAGTAACAAAATCATTATTGCCTTCAACTTTATAACGTACATAATATAATTTCGACTGCACTTCTTTGTGATTTACCTCTTCGTCGGAAACTGCAGTTTTTGCTTGCGGATCCCAATTCACCATTCGAACACCTCGATAAATTAAACCTTTGTTATGCAAATCAACAAAAACCTTAATTACACTTTCAGACATATCATCGTCCATAGTAAATTTGGTACGATCCCAATCACACGATGCACCAAGTTTTTTCAACTGCTCTAAAATAATTCCTCCATGTTTTTCTTTCCATTCCCAAGCATGACCAAGAAATTCATCTCGGGTTAGAGTATTTTTATCAATACCTTCATCTTTTAATTTTGCAACCACTCTGGCTTCTGTTGCAATTGATGCATGATCTGTACCCGGAACCCAACAAGCATTTTTTCCTTGCATTCGTGCACGACGAACCAATATATCCTGAATTGTATTATTCAACATATGCCCCATGTGCAAAACACCTGTAACATTTGGTGGGGGAATTACAACAGTATAAGGCTCACGATTATCGGGCTCTGAATGGAAAAAACCTTTATCCATCCAATACTTATACCACTTATCCTCTGTTAACGAAGGATCATACTTTGCAGGAATTTCCATTTCTATGCTATTTCTATTTAATATTATTCTACTTTATTTTCATTTCGAAAAGTTTGTAAAAATATAAATTAATTACCAAAAACCTGTTCTTTAGAAGTATAATCATACTCTAATTTTAGAGAAATATTTAATAACATATTTAATTTTGCTAATAAAAACTAACTTTGTATTTCAAATTTTAAATTATATATCATGAAAAAAATAACATTAAGCGTCTTTATCGTATGCTTTAGCGTATTTTCTGCTCTTTCACAAGAACAAATTAATACTAACCAGGATGCAAAAGATATTCCTAAAATCTATTTTGAAGAAACAACGCATAATTACGGAACGATTGCACTAAATGGTGATGGTACTTGTGTATTTACATTTAAAAATACAGGTAAAGAGCCACTATTATTGACAAACGTAAAAGCTTCATGTGGTTGCACAACTCCATCTTGGTCAAAAGAGCCAATAAAAAAAGGTAAAACAGGAACCATTACCGTAAAATATAATACCAAACTTGTCGGATCGTTCACAAAGTCTGTAAGAGTTTATTCTAATGCAAAAACGAATCTGGTAACTTTAAAAATTACCGGTACTGTTGTAAAGGGAGATACAGCAGAAAATAAATAATTAAAATAAACCGCAATGGACTAAAAGTGCCATAGTTTTATGCTGCGAATGAAATTCGCTACATTTAATTTCGAATAATGAACAAGGAATGATGAATGATGATTTTAAAAGTGTATTCAAACTTTTGTACTTCA
>JAQIBH010000144.1 GCA_027859205.1 Bacteroidales bacterium
TGAAGTACAAAAGTTTGAATACACTTTTAAAATCATCATTCATCATTCCTTGTTCATTATTCGAAATTAAATGTAGCGAATTTCATTCGCAGCATAAAACTATGGCACTTTTAGTCCATAGTGGTTTATTTAAAACTCACTAATATTACCTTTTTTAGGATAATCAATAGAATAATGTAACCCTCGGCTTTCGTGCAGATTTTGAGCCATTTTTAAAATTAAATATCCTACATTAATTAAATTTCTTAATTCACATAATTGTTGTGAAAGAATAGATTTTTCATAAAGCTCTTCTGTTTCTTTATAGATTATTTCTAATCGCCTAAGGGCTCTTTCTAAACGAAGATTTGAGCGAACAATACCCACATAATTACTCATTATTTGTTGCACTTCTTTATAGTTTTGAGTAATCATAATCATTTCTTCAGGATAGGTCGTCTCATGCGAATCCCATTCAGGAATATCTTTATTAATTGTTATTTGATTTAATCTTTTTACAGAATCTTCTGCGGCCCTATTCGCATAAACAATTGCTTCCGATAATGAATTTGATGCCAGCCGATTCGCACCATGTAATCCGGTAGAAGAAATCTCACCAATAGCATATAACTTATTAATAGTACTTGCTCCATTTTCATCAACTTTAACTCCGCCACACATATAATGAGCCGCAGGAACTACCGGTATTGGATCTTTTGTAATATCAATATTAAGGGATAAACATTTTTCATAAATATTTGGAAAGTGATTTTTTAATTTCACTGCATCAAGATGAGAACAATCTAAATGTACATAATCATTACCAGTAATTTTCATTTCCTGATCAATTGCACGAGCTACAATATCACGAGGAGCAAGGCTTCCACGTTTGTCGTACTTATTCATGAATTTTTTGCCATCTGTTGTTTTTAAAATAGCACCAAATCCTCGTAATGCTTCAGTAATTAAAAACGATGGTTTTTCCCCTGGGTTATATAGCGATGTTGGATGAAATTGGATAAATTCCATATTTTCAATGATCCCTTTTGCACGATAAACCATTGCAATGCCATCTCCAGTTGCTATTTTAGGATTCGTTGTTGTATCATATAAATTTCCTGTTCCTCCGGTAGCAATTATCGTCATTTTTGAGAGAAAAGTATTTACCCTATCTGTTTTTAAATCTAAAACATACGCTCCGTAACATTCTGTATTATTATGACTACGTTTTACAAGTTTTCCTAAATGATGTTGCGTGATAATATCAACTGCAAAGTGATTTTCTAATTCCTCTATATTTTTATGATTTTTTACTCTATTTACAAGAGAATTCTGAATTTCCTCACCAGTATTATCTTTGTGATGCAATACACGATTCTCCGAATGTCCACCCTCTTTCCCTAAATTGTATTCTCCTTTTTCATTTTGATCAAATTTTACACCCCATTCAATTAATTGTTTGATTTGTGCCGGAGCTTCACTTACAACCATTTCAACAATTTCCTTGTCGCACAATCCATCACCGGCAATTAATGTATCTTCGATGTGTTTTTTAAGATTGTCGGGTTCGTACGTAACAGCCGCAATTCCTCCTTGTGCATATTTTGTATTCGATTCATCAATAGTGGTTTTATTAATAAGTATAACTTTACCTACATCAGCAACTTTTAATGCGAAACTTAAACCGGCTATTCCAGACCCTATAACTAAGAAATCTGTTTCTTTGATCATAACATATAAGATTTAAAGTATGATTGTAATGAAAAGAAACAAAGGTAGAAATTGTTATTGAAAAAAATTACAAAATTGGGGTTTTATACCCTTACTTCTGTATAAGTTAATAATGTTATGATTTAAAAAGTATTTCGATTATTTTTGTCTGATTAATAAAAAAAGGAAAAAATATAATATGGCTCAAGACGATCAATTTAAGAAGCTTATAGCACACGCAAAAGAATATGGATATATTTTTCAGTCGAGTGAAATTTACGATGGATTAAGTGCGGTATATGACTATGGACAAATGGGTGTTGAATTAAAAAACAACATAAAAAAGTTCTGGTGGGACGCAATGGTGAAAATGCACGAGAATATTGTAGGAATCGATTCAGCAATTTTTATGCACCCTGAAATTTGGAATGCGTCGGGTCATACTAGTGCTTTTAATGATCCTTTGATTGACAATAAAGATTCAAAGAAAAGATACAGAGCCGATGATTTAGTTGAAGAACATATTCAAAAATATCAGGCAAAAATAAATAAAGATGTAGCCAAAGCACTCAATAAATTTGGAGATTCTTTCGATGAGAAGCAATTCTTGGAAACAAATCCAAATGTTTTAAGAAATAAAACAAAAATTGACGAAATACAAGGCCGATTAGTTAAAGCTCTTGAGGTAGATGATTTAAATGAATTAAAACAAATAATTATTGATTGCGAAATTGCAGATCCTGTTTCTGGTTCTAAAAACTGGACAGATGTGCGTCAGTTTAACTTAATGTTCGAAACACAGTTGGGCTCAACTGCCGATGGAGCTAGCAAAATTTATTTACGTCCAGAGACTGCACAAGGTATTTTTGTAAATTACTTGAATGTTCAGAAAACCGGAAGGATGAAAATCCCATTTGGAATTGCTCAAATTGGAAAAGCATTCAGAAATGAAATTGTTGCTCGTCAGTTTATTTTCCGAATGCGTGAATTCGAGCAAAT
>JAQIBH010000147.1 GCA_027859205.1 Bacteroidales bacterium
ATATCACTTGATCAGGAGTTTCGATTTACGAATGATGTTTCTCGGTTTGATACTTATTTTACTGATTTAGGTGTTGACTATAAGTTCAATAAGCATTTTGCAGTAGGTGCTAATTATCGATTTTATCAAAACAAAAATAAAGTGGATGATTTTCAAACACAACATAGATTGAGTACAGATTTTCAGTATAAGCAGAAGATCAATAGATTTACCTTGGCTTACCGTTTACGATTCCAAAATAAAGATGAAGACTTTTTTACAAGTAATTCAAGTAATAACTTATATAATCTGCGCAATAAATTCTCAGTCGACTATAATATTAAAAATTTCAAATTCGATCCTTTTTTCAATGTGGAGTTATATCGTCAAATAGAAGATGTAAATACAAACGATTTAAGTAAGCTTCGATGGACAATTGGTTTTGATTACTCCCTAAAGAAACTTGGCAAAGTAGAATTATTTTATAGGATTGATAATGAGTTAAATCAATCTTTTAATAAGGATACTTATATTTTAGGAGTAGGATATAAATTTTCTTTTTAAATTTTAAAAACTAAAGATATGAATATTAAAAATTTAAGATTTATGAATGGATTATACATAACGCTAATGGTAATTCTCTTTTTGAATACTTCCTGTTATAAAGATGAAATTGTTGTAGAGGAAGAAGCGATTGAACCAGGTACAGGTTTGGCAGATTGGACTTCAGAGACTCATTCTGATGCTGCATTCCCGGATTACAGTGTTGTTTTCCCACAAGATAAGGTGAATAGAGTTGATTTGGTTATTTCTTCTAAAGGTTGGGCAGCAATGCTCCAGGATTTAACAGATAATATTGGGGAATTTGGTTCAGGAGGCGATATTCCACCACCACCACAAATGTTTACAAGTTTTGCTAATGATATCCCTTTAGATCCACCAGGAGATGAAATAGATTTTACACCAATTTTTTCCGCAGC
Source organism: Bacteroidales bacterium (assembly GCA_027859205.1). GTDB lineage: Bacteria > Bacteroidota > Bacteroidia > Bacteroidales > UBA12077 > UBA12077. The sequence goes on from JAQIBH010000147.1 coordinate 960, forward strand.
CTCAATATTTTTTAATGGAATAGAATGGTATAATGCCGGAGTAAGGTTCAAGGGTAATTCCAGTTTGCGTTCAACATGGCAATCCGGATGCATGAAGCTTGCTTTTCGATTCGATTTAGATGAATTCGAAGATGATTATCCTGAAATTAAAAACCAACGATTTTATGGATTTCAAAAAATAGCATTTTCAAATAATTACGATGATCAATCTTTTTTGCATGAAAAAGTTGCAGCTGATATTTTTAGAGATGCTGGAGTGAAAGCTCCGCAAACAGCATATTATCAAATATTTGTTGATTATGGCGAAGGACCAATATATTTTGGCTTATATACAGCTACCGAAATAGTTGAAGATGCAATGCTTAAAGAACAATTTGGAAGCAGTGATGGTAATTGCTATAAACCTGAAAACGAAGCTGCAACATTTGCTTATGGAACTTTTAATACAAGCGATTTCGATTTAAAAACAAATGAAGATATTGCAGATTATAGCGATGTAGAAGCGCTTTATGATATTCTACATTCCAGCGTAAGAACCACTGATGTTGAGCAGTGGAAAACTGAACTAGAGTCAATTCTAGATGTAGATAATTTCCTAAAATGGCTGGCAACAAATACAGTAATTCAGAATTGGGATACTTATGGTATAATGAGTCATAATTATTATTTATACACAAACCCATATACAGGTAAAATCGTTTGGATTCCGTGGGATAATAACGAAGCACTTTATGGAGGTAAAAGAGAACCTTTGTCTTTTTCAATGGATGAAGTTACCAGTAATTGGCCATTAATTAGATATTTAATTGATATTCCTGAATATGAAGCATTGTACAAAAATTATTTGTTGGCAGTAATAGATGATGCTTTTGAACCAACAAAAGTAAAAGAAACATATCAATATTATCATAATTTGATTTATGATAATGTGGTAGGAGCAGATGGAGAACAAGCAGGATACACCTTTTTAAAATCTCCATCCGATTTTATAAATGCATTAATCGATCAGAATAATCATGTTGATGAGCGACATGATGCAGTGATAAACTATTTATCAAAATAATATTAACCAGTCTATCAACTGGAAGGCCAAAAACAATAAAATTATGAAAACACAAATGAAGAATATTATGTTAATTGCAGTTTTATTAATTTCTGCAGGTACTTTTGCACAACAAGGAAACAGAAAACCTCTTTCTATTGAAGAAAAATTAAGCAATGTGATTACTAAAATTGAAAATAAGATTGAACTTACTGATTCACAAAAAGAGGTTATTGAGAAATCATTTACTGATTTTTTTACAAAAGCAGATAAGGAAATGAAATTAGATAAAAGACCTGAGAAAGTTGTTATGGAAGCATTTGAAAAAGAACGTGACCAAAAAATTAAGGCAGTTTTTTCTAATACTCAATACGAAGAGTATTTGAAAATTTCTTGTCAGCTGAAACCACAACCTCAAACGCAAGGTCAAAGACCGCCAAGACAGAATTAATATTTAAACTTGAAAAACGCAATAATGATAAGGCAAGAAGATTTTAATAAATGACTTATCTTTATAACAAATTAAAGAATATACATGCAACTTAAAACAACACAAAAAGTTCCTGAAGCTACAATCTACCTAATTGTTTGGTTAGTAATTTTTATTATCCCTGTTTTGGTTTCTACTTCAAATACCGGAAGGTTTGATAAACAAATATTGGTAGGTTGGGCTAGAATGGTTCCTTTTGTTGCAATATTTATAATAAATTCAGTTTGGTTACTTCCAGAATTATTGTTTAAAGGAAAAACCGGAATGTATCTGTTTTCTGTTGTTATAATTAGTTTGTTATTGGTGTATGTTTGGGAGTTTGTTTTTCCGGTAATTAAAGATTTTATCGATGGTAATCAATCTCCGGATTTTGGAGAAAGAAGATCATTCCCCGAAGGACAAAGACCACCAAGACCAGGACAGCAACCACCTGGTCTAAGACCAATACCAATTGGTCCAAATCAACAAGGTCCTTTACCAAGAATTCATGTTTTAAGTATTTTTAATCAAATTGTTATTGCATGGCTGGTTGTTGGATTTAATGTAGCAATAAAGATGACAAATAAGTGGTTTACGGATGATCAAAAGAAAAGGGAATTAGAAAAGGAACATTTGAAATCGGAACTGGCTTTTCTGCAAAATCAGATTAGTCCACATTTTTTTATGAACACTTTGAATAATATCCATGCTCAGATTGATATTAATTCAAAAGATGCTCAAGCTTCAATCGTTACTTTATCTAAAATGATGCGTTATTTATTATATGAATCGGATAGGGGGCAAACCAAATTAAAAAAAGAGATAGAGTTTTTACAAAGTTATGTGGAATTAATGCGATTAAGAATCGACGAAAGTGTCAATATAGATTTGGAGATATCGGTTAGTGATGAAGATATAAAATTGCATCCATTTTTGTTTATATCCTTTGTTGAAAATGGGTTTAAACATGGAATAAGTTATAACGAGAAATCATTTATTAAAATTGAATTAAAGCAAAATGTAGAATTTGTTGAATTCAGTTGTATAAACAGTTTGTCAGTTCAAAATAAAATTACAAATCCATATTCAGGTGTTGGATTAGATAACATTAAGAAAAGACTTAACCTTTTATACAATAATAATTATCAGCTTGAAATAAATGAACTAGAATCTGAGTTTAAAGTTTATCTTAAAATTCCGACATGACAATTAAATGCATAACAATTGATGATGAGCCTTTAGCTTTAAAACAAATAATAGGATTTGTAGAGAAAACTCCTTTTTTGGAACTGGTAGCATCCTGCAAAAGTGCTTTTGAAGCTATGGAAGTTCTTTCTAAAGAAAATATTGATTTAATGTTTGTTGATATTCAAATGCCAGACTTAACTGGAATTGATTTCGTAAAATCGTTAAATAAAGAACAAAAAATAATATTTACAACAGCTTATCAGGAATACGCCGTAGAAGGATTTAAAGTTGATGCGCTTGATTATCTTTTAAAACCCTTTGGTTATGATGAATTTCTAAAAGCTGCCAACAAAGCAAAATCACATTTTGACTTAATTGAAAAAGCAACAGTAAGAATTGAATTAAAAGATGATTATTTATTTGTAAAATCTGAGTATAAAATAAAGCGCGTTAGTTTAAATGATATCCTTTATATTGAAGGATTACGTGAGTATGTTAAAATCGTTTTAAAAGACGAAAAACCGGTAATGAGTTTAATGAGCTTAAAATCATTGGAAGAAAAATTGCCTTCAGATCGATTTATGAGAGTTCATCGCTCATTTATAGTAAACCTTGATGAAGTTCAAATTATCGAGAGAAGTAGGATAATATTTGGGAAAACCTACATTCCTGTAAGTGATCAATACAAAGACAAATTTCAGGAATTTCTTGGGAAAAGATTTATTTAATTTTGGATGTTTTGTAAACAATTACTATCTTTTGCAAAGATAAACTAGATAGTAATAATAATTTTAAGTTTATGAAATCCTTAAAAATTGAAGCAACTCATTCGACCCCAGAAATTAATTTTGATATAGAAAATAATATATTAAGTATCTCAAAAGTATCGAAACCGGAAAATGCAAGCGAATTTTATAAACCTGTTTTTGAATTAATTAATAATTATGAAAAAGCAAAAGTAGAATCAAAAATAGAAAGAGAACTTGTTATAAATTTAAAATTCGAATATTTTAATACTGCTACTACAAAAGTTTTATATGATTTAATTATTAAATTGAAAGATATTAATGAACAAGGAGTTAAGGTAATTATTAATTGGTATTATTATTCAGATGACGAAGATTTATTGGAAGAAGGAGAAATTATATCTGAAGCTTTGGATGTTCCATTTAATTACATTCCTGTTGAACATAAGAGCGAAAAAAATTAGATTTAAAACATCTTGTTTTCATTACATGAACATTCCCTCTAAATATTAATTATCAAGGTGCTGAATTAAACCAAATGATATATTTTAAATCTAACACGTTAAAGAACTAATAATTATATTTTAAATTTATTAATATTTTGCAAACATTTTCTAACTTTTACGTATATAGGAAGTATATACATAACAAATTGAAAATACGATGAATTCATTAAGAATAGAAGCAACAACATTTACTCCTGAAATCAATTTTGATATTGACAATAATACTTTAAGTTTATTTAAAGTTTCAAAACCAGCCAATGCCGTAGAATTTTATAGACCACTTTTTGAATTCATTGATCTATTTGAAAAAGAAAAAATAAAATCAAAAATTGTAAAAGAACTAATTATTAATATCCAATTCGATTATTTTAATACTGCCACAGCAAAAGTCATTTATGTGTTATTATCGAAATTTAAAAGAATAGAGGAACAAGGTGTTGGAATAGTTATAAATTGGTTTTATCATTTAGACGATGAGGATTTACTGGAAGAAGGTGAAATTATGGCAGATGCTCTTGAACTTACTTTTCAATTTTGCCCTATTATCGAAAAAGAAAACAAAGAAGAACTCGGAAGCAAGTCGTAATTTTATTTCGTTTAATTTTAATTAAATTCTTCTAATTATTAATGTCCTTCAATTTTATTGTGGGTTCTGCTTTTTCAAAAATACGAAGTAGTGAAATCAAACAATTACTTTATTAAAACATAAAAAATTTACCCTTGTGTAAATAGCTATATACATGGAAGTTTTTGTGTTTACAATTCAAGTTATCTATTTAACAATAGGAAATTCATCGTTTCTTGTATTTGGATTTTATTAATCAATATGACTTTAAAACTCAATAATGTTATACTAAATAACTATTCAAATTTGCTTAAAAATAAATATTTAAACTACCAACGACCAGTTTATCTATGAGGCTTCACAATATTTTATTATCTTCATAAATTCAAATTTACATATTCAGATTTAGTATTTTACTGATCGTTTGGTAAATACAAATGAAGAATACTTAAATTAAATTATAATACTATAATTTCAC